>CANFIE010000196.1 GCA_947446625.1 Acetobacteraceae bacterium
GAGCGGCGGGCCGGGCACCGGCATTGATGTGCCGCTGGGCCACAAGGATGCGGCCTTTGTGCGCAGCCACTTCGACGCCATGGAAGCGCGGGTGCCGGATGCGCCGCGGGCGGACGAAATTCTGGTGTGCGTTGCCTTGACTGTGGGCGGCCGGCCGCTGCCGCGGATAGGCGGCCTGACGATTGCACAAATCGAAGGCAAGGACGGGTTGCGGTAAAAAGCGGTGTGATGAATTTACCCGCGGAACAGCCATGCGTCGGCCTTGCATCCGGCCTGCGCCCCGGCCATACCTTGCTTAACAACGGTGGTGCCATTCGGCGCGGCTGGGCAAGGGAGTGCGATCCGGGTGTCAGACACCATCCTGGAAACCGAAGGGCTGACGAAGGAGTTTCGGGGCTTTGTCGCGGTAAGCGATGTTGCCCTGAAGGTTCGGCGCGGCAGCATCCATGCGCTTATCGGCCCCAACGGGGCCGGCAAGACCACGTGTTTCAATCTGTTGACCAATTTCCTGCCGCCGACGCGTGGCAAGATTACCTATAACGGCCGCGACATCACCCGGATGAAGCCGGCTGAAGTGGCGCGGCTGGGGCTGGTGCGCAGCTTCCAGATCTCGGCGGTTTTTCCGCACCTGACGGTGCTGGAGAATGTGCGCGTGGCGTTGCAGCGGCAGCGCGGCGGCAGCTTTGATTTCTGGCGGTCGGAGTCTCTGCTGCGGCAGTTTGACGACCGGGCGATGCAGTTGCTGGGCGATGTGGGGCTGACTGAATACGCCACCGCGCTGGCGGGCAGCCTGCCCTATGGCCGCAAGCGGGCGCTGGAGATTGCCACGACGTTGGCGATGGAGCCCGAGATGATGCTGCTGGACGAGCCCACGGCCGGCATGACGCATGACGACGTGGACCGGATTGTGACGCTGGTGAAGCGGGTGGCCAAGGGCCGCACCGTGCTGCTGGTGGAACACAACCTGAAGGTTGTGCAGGGCCTGTGCGACCGCATTACCGTGTTGGCGCGCGGCCAGGTGCTGGCCGAGGGCGACTATGCGACCGTTTCTGAAAACCCGGAGGTGAAGGCGGCCTATTTGGGCACCGATCCGTCCATCGCGGGGCACGCCAATGGCTGATACGACGGGCAAGCCGCTGCTTGAGGTCAAGGACCTTGAGGCCTGGTACGGCGAGAGCCACATTCTGCACGGCGTGGGCATTGAAGTGCACCCGGGCGAAGTGGTGACACTGCTGGGGCGCAATGGCGCGGGCAAGACCACAACGCTGCGCGCCATCATGGGCTTGGTGGGGCGGCGCCGCGGCAGCATCAAGTACAATGACCGCGAGACGATTGGCCTGCGGTCTGACCTGATTGCGCGGGCGGGCATTGCCTATTGCCCGGAAGAGCGCGGCATTTTCGCCAGCCTGAACGTGACCGAGAACCTGATGCTGCCGCCGACCGTGGCGCCGGGCGGGCTTGGGATCGACGAGATCTACAAGCTGTTCCCGAACCTGAAGGAACGCGCGAACAGCCAGGGCACCAAGCTTTCGGGCGGCGAGCAGCAGATGCTGGCCATTGCGCGGATTTTGCGGACCGGGGCGAAGCTGCTGCTGCTGGACGAGCCGACCGAAGGTCTGGCGCCCGTCATCGTGCAGCAGATTGGCGCGATGATCCGCGAGATCAAGGCGCGCGGCTTCACGGTGCTGCTGGTGGAGCAGAACTTCCGCTTCGCCCAGACCGTGGCCGATCGGCACTACGTGATGGAACATGGCCGGGTGGTGGACATGGTGGGCAATGACGAGTTGCTGACCTCGCTGGACCGGCTGCACCAATATTTGGGCGTGTGATGCGCGGGGGGCGTGCCCCCCGGCGTTATGCCTTGGCGGACTGAATGGCGACCGGCAAACCGGCGCCTTGATATAGGGAACGAGCAAGATGGAACTGGGTCGTCGTGGCGTGCTTGGGGCCTTCGCGGTCACCACCCTGGGTTCGGCCGTGCCGCGCATGGCGCGCGCGCAGGCGGCGAACACCATCCGCATTGGCGTGATGAACGACCAGTCCGGTACCTACAAGGACAATACCGGCCCCGGTTCCGTGGCCTGCGCCCGCCAGGCGATTGAGGAGTTTGGCGCGCAGGGCTTCAACGTGGAGCTGATCGCCGCCGACCACCAGAACAAGCCGGATGTTGGCGTTTCGCTGGCGCGGCAGTGGTACGACCAGGGCGTGGACATGATCCTGGACATCCCGACCTCCTCGGTGGGGTTGGCGGTGCAGAATGTGGCCAAGGAAAAGAACAAGGTCGCCATCAATGTCGGCTCCGCGACCTCGGACCTGACCGGCGCGCAGTGCAGCCCCTCGGCGGTGCACTGGGCGTATGATACCTACCAGCTGGCGAAGTCCACCGGTGGCGCCACGGTGCGCGCGGGCGGCGATACCTGGTTCTTCATCACCGCCGACTACGCCTTTGGCCATGCGCTGGAGCGTGACACCGGCGCCTTCGTGACCGCCGCCGGCGGGCGGATTCTGGGTGCGGTGCGCACGCCGTTTCCGGGCACCACCGATTTCTCCAGCTTTCTCGTGCAGGCGCAGGCGACGCGGGCCAAGGTGATTGGCTTTGCCAATGCCGGCAGCGACACCATCAACTGCGTGAAGCAGGCCGCCGAGTTCGGCATTACCCGCCGTGGCACCAAGCTGGCCGCCCTGCTGATGTTCATCACCGATGTGCACAGCATTGGGCTGGAACAGGGCCAGGGGCTGATCTGCTCGGAGACCTTCTATTGGGATCTGAACGATCGGACGCGCGCCTTCACGCGCCGCGTGCTGCCGAAGATGCCGAGCCTGTACCCGAACATGATCCATGCCGGCTGCTACAGCGCCACCCTGCACTACCTGAAGACGGTGAAGGAAATGGGCATTGGCGCCGCCAAGGCCGCCAATGGCACCGATATTGTGAACCGCATGAAGGCGATGCCGACCCAGGACGACGCCTTTGGCGCCGGCACCATTCGCCCGGATGGCCGCAAGCTGCATGCGAGCTTCCTGCTGGAGGTGAAGAAGCCTTCCGAGAGCACGAAGCCCTGGGATTACTTCAAGGTGCTGGGCACCACCCCGGCTGGCGAGGCGTTCCGCCCGCTGACCGAGGGCGGCTGCGCGCTGGTGCGCAGCTGAGCGTTTAGACAGGAGACTAGCCATGTCGTTCACTCGCCGCTCTGTTCTGGCCACTGGCGCTGCGTTGGGGGTTGCCCCGCTTTCGCGGGCGCGGGCGCAGGCCAACACCATCAAGATCGGCGTGTTGAACGACATGTCGGGGCCGTATCGCGACATCAGCGGCCCCTATGGCGTGGCCTGCACCAAGCAGGCGGTGGCCGAGTTCGGCATGCAGGGCTTCAATGTCGAGGTGATCAACGCCGATCACCAGAACAAGCCCGATGTGGGCGCGGGCCTGGCGCGGCAGTGGTATGACCAGGGCGTTGACCTGATCCTCGACGTGCCGACGAGCTCGGTGGGGCTGGCGGTTTCGCAGGTCGCGAAGGAAAAGAACAAGGCGTACATCAACACCGGGTCGGCGACCTCGGACCTGACGGGTTCGGCTTGCCAGGCGACCACGGTGCACTGGATGTACGACACCTACATGCTGGCCAAGAGCACCGGCAGCGCCATGGTGCGGGCTGGCGGCGACAGCTGGTTCTTCCTGACCGCCGACTACGCCTTTGGCCATGCGCTGGAGCGGGACACCGCTGCCTTCGTGCGCGCCGCCGGCGGTGAGGTGAAGGGGCAGGTGCGGTATCCGTTCCCGTCCACCACTGATTTCTCCAGCTTTCTGGTGCAGGCGCAGGCTTCGCGCGCGAAGGTTATCGGCATGGCCAATGCCGGCGCCGATACCATCAACACCATCAAGCAGGCGGCCGAGTTTGGCATTACCCGGCGCGGCACCAAGCTGGCGGCGCTGCTGATGTTCCTGGCCGATGTGCATGCGCTGGGGCTGCAGACGGCGCAGGGCCTGGTGCTGACCGAGAGCTTCTACTGGGATTTGAACGAGCGCACCCGCGCCGTGACCCGCCGGCTGCTGCCGCACCTGAACGGCGCCTACCCGAACATGGCGAGCATTGCCAACTACAGCGCCACCCTGCACTTCTTGAAGGCGGTGAAGGCTATGGGCGTGGCTGCGGCCAAGGCCAGCGGCACCGAACTGGTGAACCGGATGAAGGCGATGCCGACCGATGACGACGCCTTTGGCGCCGGCAGCATTCGGGTGGATGGCCGCAAGCTGTGCCCGAGCTACCTGTTTGAGGTGAAGAGCCCGGCGGAAAGCAAGGGCCCGTATGACTACTACAAGCTGCTGGGCACCACGCCGGCCGGCGAGGCGTTCCGCCCGCTGAACGAAGGCAACTGCAGCCTGGTGCGTAGCTGAACCACCCTGCCTGGGCCGCCGCCGTAACGGGGTGGCGGCCCGCTTCTCCGGAGTTGGATGTCGATGCTGGAAACGATTGAGGGCCTGATCGGTGTGCCCGCGCCGCTGCTGTTCGGGCAGTTGCTGCTTGGGCTGATCAACGGGGCCTTCTATGCGATGCTGTCGCTGGGCCTCGCGGTGATCTTCGGCCTGCTCAACATCATCAATTTCACCCATGGCGCGCAGTTCATGATGGGCGCCTTCGTCGCCTGGATGCTGCTGGCCTGGGCGGGGCTGGGCTATTGGTGGGCCATGCTGCTGTCGCCGCTGATTGTCGGCTTCTCGGGGATTATCCTGGAGAAGGTGTTCATCAGCCGGCTGTACAAGCTGGACCACCTGTATGGCCTGCTGCTGACGCTGGGTCTGGGGCTGATCATCGAAGGCGTGTTCCGCAACGAGTTCGGCTCCTCGGGCCTGCCCTACCGCATTCCGGCGGAGTTGAGCGGCGCCTGGGACCTCGGCTTCATGTTCATGCCGATCTATCGCGGCTGGGTGGTGGTTGCGGCGCTGTTCTTCTGCATTGCCACCTGGCTTATCATTGAGAAGACGCGGCTGGGTGCCTACCTGCGCGCGGCGACGGAACGCGCCGAGCTGGTGCAGGCGTTTGGCATCAACGTGCCGCGCATGATTACGTTGACCTATGGTGCCGGCGTGGCGCTGGCCGCCGTTGCCGGCGTGCTGGCGGCGCCGATCTATTCGGTGAACCCGCAGATGGGGTCGAACCTCATCATCGTGGTGTTCGCCGTGGTGGTTATTGGCGGCATGGGCAGCATTCTCGGCTCTATCGTCACCGGCTTTGGGCTGGGGATTGTTGAGGGGCTGACCAAGGTGTTCTGGCCGGAGGCTTCGGCCACGGTGATCTTCGTCATCATGGCGATTGTTCTGCTGGCGCGTCCCGCCGGCCTGTTCGGGAAGGCCTGACCCATGAGCAGCGAAACCACCATTACCGCCATTCCGACCGGCGTTGTCGGCAAGCAGTCTCCGGGGATCTGGGGCTTCAATGGCAGCCAGCTTATTGCCTTGGTGCTGATGCTGGTGGCGCTGGGTGTGGCGCCCTTCCTGCTGTACCCGGTGTTCGTGATGAAGCTGCTGTGCTTCGCGCTATTCGCCTGTGCCTTCAACCTGCTGATTGGCTATGTCGGCCTGATGAGCTTTGGCCATGCCGCCTTCTTCGGCATGGGTGGCTATGTGGCCGGGCATGCCGCCAAGGTGTGGGGTCTTACGCCGGAGCTGAGCATCATTGCCGGTGGCCTGGTGGGCGCGGGCATGGGCGTGGCCTTTGGCTGGCTGGCCATTCGGCGCCAGGGCATCTACTTCGCCATGATCACCATGGCGCTGGCGCAGATGGTTTACTTCTTCTGCGTCCAGGCACCCTTCACCGGTGGTGAGGACGGCATCCAGGCGATTCCGCGTGGCAAGCTGTTCGGCTTCATCTCCATGGACAGCGACATGGCCATGTATTGGCTGGTGGCCGTGGTGTTCGTGATTGGCTTTGTCGGCGTGCACCGCGTCATCCACTCGCCCTTTGGGCAGGTGATGAAGGCCATTCGCGAGAATGAGCCGCGCACCACCAGCCTGGGCTACCGCACGGATGACTACAAGCTGGTGGCCTTCATCCTTTCCTGCGGGCTGGCGGGCGTGGCCGGCGCGGTGAAGACCCTGGTGTTCGGCATTGCGACGCTGACGGATGTGCATTTCAGCATGTCGGGTGAAGTGGTGCTGATGACGCTGGTGGGCGGGCTTGGCACCATCTTCGGGCCGTTGATTGGCGCCGGCGTGGTGGTGGGCATGCAGAACTACCTGGCCGAGTTGGGCGCCTGGGTGACGGTGATCCAGGGTGGGATCTTCGTGGCCTGCGTGCTGGCCTTCCGCCGCGGGATCGTGGGTGAGATTGGCAACCTGTTCAAGGTGAAGCTGTAGCCCTGGCCTGCGGCTTGCTAGGGCTGGGGCGATGAGTGCTCCGGTTCTTGAACTTCAGTCGCTCTCGGTCGGTTTCGCCACCGACCGGGGCATGGTGCGGGCGGTGGAGGATGTTTCCTTCAGCGTGGCGCCGGGCGGCATGCTGGCGGTGGTTGGGGAAAGCGGTTGCGGGAAATCCGTGACCGCTTTGGCCGTTATGGGCCTGCTGCCTGGCTCGGCCCAGGTGGGGGGACGGATCCTTTTCGATGGCCGGGATGCCGCCGGGGCGCAGCGCGGGCGCGACCTGGCCATGGTGTTCCAGGAGCCGATGACCAGCCTGAACCCGGCCTTCACCGCCGGGGAGCAGGTGGCCGAGGCGCTGCGCAAGCATCGCAGCCTGGGCGAGCGGGCGGCGTTTGACGCGGCGGTGGAGATGCTGGCGCGGGCGCATATTCCGGATGCGGCGCGGCGGGCGCGGCAATATCCGCATCAGCTGAGCGGCGGCATGCGGCAGCGGGTGATGATTGCCATGGCGCTGGCCTGCCGGCCCCGGCTGCTGCTGTGCGACGAGCCGACCACCGCGCTGGATGTGACGGTGCAGGCGCAGATTTTGGCCTTGCTGGACGAGTTGCGGCGCGAGACCGGCACCGCCGTGGTGCTGATTACGCATGACCTGGGCGTGGTGGCGGACCGGGCGGATGATGTGGCGGTGATGTATGCCGGACGGGTGGTGGAGGCGGCGCCGGCGGCGCGGCTGTTTGCCAACCCCGAGCATCCCTACACCGTGGGGCTGCTGGGCGCGGCACCGAAACTGGCCGGTGGCGTGGGGCGGCTGGCGAGTATCGAGGGCACGGTGCCGGACCCGCTGGCGCTGCCGCCGGGCTGCCGCTTTGCGCCGAGATGCCCGTTCAGCCAGGGGCAATGCGCCGAGATGCCCGCTCTGCGCGCTGTGGCGCCAGGGCATGCCGTGGCCTGCTGGCGGGCGCCGCTGGACCAGGTGCTGGCGGCATGAGCGCGCTGCTGGAGTTGGAGGGGATTAAGCGGCGGTTTCCGGTGCGGGA
>CANFIE010000197.1 GCA_947446625.1 Acetobacteraceae bacterium
GAGGCCCTGGCGGCGCGGGGCGTGGCGCAGGAGGCGCTGCGGGCGGAAATTCGGGTTGCCAGCTTTGCCCGCGCCGCCAACCTGCCGGGCGGGGCGCGCGTGACCGTGGTATTCCTGCCGCAGCCTTGATGTTCCGGAGCCTTAGGTATGCCGATTCTTGCCCTGCTGATGCTGCTGCTGGGACTGCCCGGGGCGGCGCTGGCGCAGGATACCCCTCGGGATGCCCCAAGCCCGGCGCGGGAAGCGGTGGTGGCGAATGAGACCGAGCAGGTGATGCAGGAGATTTACCTGTATCCGGCCGGGGCGGGCGAGTTGGGGCCGGATAGGCTGGGCAATGCGGTGCTGCCGCCTCGGGCGACGCTGCGGCTGGTGCTGCCGCGCGGCCAGGCCTGCAATTACGAGGTGCGGGTGCTGTTTGAGGACGGCAATGAGGATAGGCGCCGGCTGGATGTGTGCCGGGCCGGGCCTCGGGTGAACTTTACCGAGGGCGGGCCGCGCCGTGAGGTGGCGGTGGTGAACGACGCCGATGTGGAACTGCGCGAGCTTTATGTGTTTGCGCCGGGCCGGGCGGGGGATGCGGGGCCGGACAGGTTGGGCTCGCGTACCCTGCCGGCCGGGGAGACGCTTGCGCTGCGGCTGCGCGGGCTGGCCGATTGCGTGGTGGAATTGCGCGCGGTTTTTGCCGATGACAGCGAAGTGCGGCGGGCCAGGGTGGATGTGTGCCGCCAGCCCAGGCTGGCCTTTGGCGACCCGGCGCTGCCGCTGCGGGAAGCGCGGCTGAGCAACAAGGCGCGGGTGGCGGTGCGTGAGGTTTTCGTGCGGCCGGTAGGGCAGGAGGGCTGGGGTGCCGACCGGCTGGGCGCCGCGATACTGGAGCCGAGGGCCAGCCTGACCCTGCGGCTGCGCCAGGCCGGCTGCCGGTTTGACCTGCGGGCGGTGTATGAGAATGACCGCGACGAGACTCTGAGCGGGCGGGACCTGTGCGCCAGCCCGGCGGTGGAGCTGAGCGGGCCGACCAGTGGCGAGGTGCGGCGGCTGGCGCTGGTGAACGGCCATGCCCGGCCGGTGACCCAGGTTTACGTGGCCGGGCTTGAGCCGGATGACTGGGGCGACGACCTGCTGGCCGGCGGGGCGCTGGCGCCCGAGGCGCGGCGGGAGTTGCGGCTGCAGGCCGGCTGCACCGTGGCGCTGCGGGTGGTGTTTGACACCGACGCCGCCGAGGAACGGCGCGGCATTGACCTGTGCCGGTTCAACCAGGTGCGGCTGCGCCCGGGCTGGACCCTGGCGGAGCGGCTGGATGGCGAGCCGCCGCCGCCACCACCTCCGCCGCCACCCGAGCCTGAGAGCGTGCCGTAGCGCGCTACTCCGCTGCCGCCTTGCTGGGCTGGGTGCCGGGCTTGCGGACGCGGAGGCGGCGGATGCGGCGGGGGTCGGCATCCAGCACGCGGAATTCCAGGCCGCTGCTGTGGCTGACGAGTTCGCCCTTGGCGGGCACGCGGCCGGCCAGGGTGAAGATCAGGCCGCCCACGGTGTCGATATCGGCGGCGCGTTCATCCTCGGTCAGTACCGGGCCGAGCATGGCCTCGAAATCCTCCACCGGGGTGCGGGCATCCAGCTCGATGGTGCCATCGGGCTTTTCCACCATTTGCGGCGGGCCGTCCTCGTCATGCTCGTCGGAGATATCGCCGACGATGGTCTCGACCAGATCCTCGATGGTGATGAGGCCGTCGATGCCGCCGTATTCATCCACCACCAGGGCCATATGCATGCGGGCCTGGCGCATCTGCAGCAGCAGGTCCAGCACCGGCACGCTGGTGACGACGAAAAGCGGTTTGCGCAGGATGGCCTTGAGGTCGAAGCTGACCTCTCGCCCGATACTCGCAAAAACGTCCTTGATGTGGACCATGCCGACCATGTCATCCAACTGGCCGCGATAGACCGGGTAGCGCGAATGGCCCTCGCGCTGCATCAGCCGGGTGGTCTGTTCCAGCGTGAAGTCTTCCGGGATGGCGATGATGTCGGCGCGGGGGACCATGACATCATAGGCCGTTTTGCCGCGCAGCTTGAGGACGTTGCCCAGCAGGGCGCGTTCCTGGTCGTCGAGGTCGGTCTCATGGCCCAGCGCCACGCCGGCCCGGGCCGGGCCGTCGGGCTCCTCGATCAACTCCTCCATGCGGTCGCGCACGCTCTCGGCCTCGCGCCGGCGCATCAGGCCTTGCAGCCGCCAGAACAGCTTGCCGCGTTGGTCGCCGCCGGCGCTCATGCCGCCAACCGGCCCAAGGGGGCCTTCCAGGGGTTGGGCAGGCGCAGGCGGCCCATGATGCGGGCCTCGGCGGTTTCCATGATGCGGGCTTCGCCGGCGCTCAAATGGTCATGCCCCAGCAGATGCAGGGTGCCGTGGACCACGAGATGGGCGAAATGCGCGTCGGCGCGCTTGCCGGCGGCCAAAGCCTCACGCCGCACCACGCCAAGGGCCAGCGCGATGTCGCCGAGATAGTCGCCCTCGTCATTCGGGAAGCTCAGCACATTGGTGGGCTTTTCCTTGCCGCGATGCTCACCGTTCAGGCGCTTGAGCGCGCGGTCGTCGGTGAGCAGCACGGTCAGGCTGCCTTCAAAGCCCTCGGCCGCCAGGGTGGCGGCCACGGCGCGGCGGGCCAGCCATTCAACCCGTGGCAACAACCGGCGCCAACCGGCGTCGGCGATGATGATCTCGGCCCCAACGGCGGCGGGCGCCATGCCCAGCCAGCCGTCGGGACGGCTACTTCCCGGTTCCATCCTGATCCTTCTTCCGCTGCCGGGCCGCATCAGCGCGGCCATAGGCAGAAACAATCCGACCAACCAGCGGGTGTCTTACCACATCCCGCTCATCGAAGCGCGAGATCGCGATGCCTTCCACCTTGCCGAGAATATGCAGGGCGTCGGCCAGGCCGCTGGGCTGGTGCGGCGGCAGGTCCACCTGGGTGGGGTCGCCGGTGATGACCATGCGGCTGCCCTCACCCATGCGGGTGAGGAACATCTTTATTTGCGCCGGGGTGGTGTTCTGGGCTTCGTCCAGGATGCAGTAGCTATGTGCCAGGGTGCGGCCGCGCATGAAGGCGAGGGGGGCGATCTCGATCTCGCCACGCTCGATGCGCTTGGCCACCTGTTCGGCGCTCAGCATGTCGTTCAGGGCGTCATACAGGGGGCGAAGATAGGGATCGACCTTCTCCTTCATGTCGCCGGGCAGGAAGCCGAGGCGTTCGCCCGCCTCAACGGCCGGGCGAGACAGGATGATGCGGTCCACCCGGCCGGCGAGCAGCAGGGCGACGCCCTGGGCCACGGCCAGATAGGTTTTGCCGGTGCCGGCAGGGCCGATGCCGAAGACCATGTCGGCGCGGGCCAACATGTCCATGTAGGCGGCCTGGGCCGGGCTGCGCGGGGCGATGACGCCCTTGCGGGTGCGGATTTGCGGAATGTCCTGCAAGGGCAGGCGGGGGTCGTTCTCCGCCTCGCCTTCCGCCATGCGCAGGGCGGCATCCACTTCGGCGCCGCCGATTTTCTGGCCGAGTTCCAGCTGTTTCCACAAGGCCTGCAGCGCCGATTCCGCCATGTCCACGCGCTCGGCCGGGCCGGTGATGGTCAACCGGGTGCCGCGGTCCGCACAGCGGACGCCGAGCCATTGCTCCACCTTCACCAGATGGCGGTTGTAGTCGCCATAGAGCAAAGGCAGGCGGGCGTTGTCGTCGAAGTTCAGCGTGACGCTGCGGGGTTCGGCAACAACGGGGGAGGGCGGGCGCACGGGGCGCAAGGCGAAGGTGCTGCTGGTCAAGCGGTCGCTGGCTCCTGTGTGGCTGGCGCGTGGAGGGGTTGCCCCGGCCCGGCCGCCAGTGCGCCGGAGAGGGAATTGCGCAGCGACGCCACCACCCGGATGGGGCGGATTTGGCCGATGAGGCTGGCGGGGCCGCTGAGATGGATGGGCTGCAGCCAGGGGGTGCGGCCGGCCACCTGGCCGGGGTCGCGGCCCGGGCCGGTGAACAGCACGTCGCATTCCTGGCCGACCAGGGCGGCGTTGAAGGCCTGGGTCTGGTCGCGCAGCAGGGCCTGGATTTCAGCCAGGCGCGCGTCCTTGATCGGTTCGGCCACCTGCAGGGGGGCGCCGGCGGCGGGGGTGCCGGGGCGGGGCGAGTATTTGAACGAGAAGGCGCTGGCGAAGCCGACATCTCGGATCAACGCCATGGTGGCCTGATGGTCGGCATCATTTTCGCCGGGGTGGCCGGCGATGAAATCCGACGACAGGGCGATATCGGGCCGGACCTGGCGCAAACGGTCCACCACGCGGCGGAAATCGGCGGCGGTGTGGCCGCGATTCATCGCCTGGAGCATGCGGTCGCTGCCGGATTGCACCGGCAAATGCAGCAGCGGCATGAGTTGGGGGAGGTCGCCATGCGCCTGGATCAGCGCATCGTCCATGTCTCGGGGGTGGCTGGTGGTGTAGCGCAGGCGGGCCAGGCCGGGGATTTTTACCAGTTCCCGCAGCAGTTGGGCGAGGCCCACCGGGCCATTGTCGCCCTCCCCATGATAGGCATTCACGTTCTGCCCCAGCACGGAAATCTCCCGTGCCCCGTGGGCAACCAGCCGCCGCGCCTCGGCCAGCACGGCGGCGACGGGGCGGGAATATTCCGAGCCGCGGGTATAGGGCACCACGCAGAAGGAGCAGAATTTGTCGCAGCCTTCCTGGATGGTGAGGAAGGCGGAGATGCCTTGGCCCTGGGTGGCCTCGGGCAGGTGGTCGAACTTGCTTTCCACCGGGAAGTCGGTGTCGAGCAGCCTGGTGCCGCCGGGGGTGCCGGTTATGGGGTTGGGCGCGATGGCGCCGGCGCGGGCGACGCGGGCCACCAACTCCGGCAGGCGGTGGTAGCTTTGCGGGCCCAGGACGATATCGACCCAGGGGGCGCGGGCGGTGATCTCGGCGCCTTCGGCCTGGGCGACGCAGCCGGCCACGGCCAGGGTGAGGCTGCGGCCCTGGGCGGCGTTTTCCTGCTTCAGGTCGCGCAGGCGGCCGAGTTCGGAGAACACCTTCTCGGCGGCTTTTTCCCGGATGTGGCAGGTGTTGAGGATGACCATGTCGGCTTCGGCCAGCACCTCGGTGGGGGCATAGCCCAGCGGCGCCAGCACATCGGCCATGCGGTCGCTGTCGTACACGTTCATTTGGCAGCCATAGGTGCGGATGAGGACGCGCCGCTTGGGCTGGCTGGGGGTGGTCATGGGCTGTTCAGGCTCCGCCGCCCGGCGGGGACAAAGCCGGGATTTCCGGCGCCAATGCGCGCCGGGAGGGGCGGGGTCAAGCGTTGGGCGGGGCTCAGCGCCACCAACGCGGGTTTTGGGCGATTCGCTGCATGGTCGAAGCGTCGCGGATTGCGCGGCGCCGGGTCAAGCGTGGTGAACCAGCTGGGGCTGTAAATGCGCCATGGCGCGGGGCTGGGTGGGGCGGTTCTGCCGCAGGTCGGCGGCGCCGGCGCTGACCACGCGGCCGGTCTCGCGCGCCATCAGCTTGCGGTCCTGCATCTGCGCCGGGGCGAAGGGTTCATGCAGCAGCACCGTGGCGCGGGCGCCGCCATGGCGCAGCAACGCCCAGGCATGGCTGCCCAGTTCCATGTCGCCGAACCAGGCGAAGATGGCGCGGTTGCGGCGCAGGGCGGGCAGGCCGCCCACGCGGTCATAGACCAGCGAAATGGGCTGCACGGCGGCGGCGTCCTTCGCCACGCCCAGGAAGGCGCTGCGGAAGGGCAGCACGCGGGTGCCGTCGTTGCTGGTGCCCTCGGGGAAGAGGATGAGGTTGTCGCCGGCCTGCATGCGGGTTTTCATCGCATCGGCCTCCTTCCCCGTGGTGCCGCGGTTGCGGCTGACGAAGACGGTGCGGCCGACCCGGGCGATGATGTTGACCAGCGGGTAGCTGTCCACCTCGGCCTTGGCGATGAAGCAGCCTTCCACCACGCTGCCGAGCACCAGGATATCCAGCCAACTGGCGTGGTTGGCGACGTAGAGCACCGGACCCTGGCGGCAGGGCTGGCCCAGTACCTGCACCTTCAGACCGATGATGCGGCAGAGGGTGGCGTGGTAGAAGCGGGCGAAGCGCACCTTGCCGCGCCCGGGCACCAGCAGAAGGGCGCCCTGCACCGGCACGGCCAGCAGGGTCCAGAGCAGGACCAGGGTAAGCCGGCGCACGGCGCGCAGCCGGCCGCCCATGGGGCGGTCTGCGAAGATGGTGTTGGCGCCCAACCCCACCCCACCGCCGGCGGTGCGTGGTGCCTTGTGCCGGCGCAGCCGGCGCGGGCGAGGGTCTTCCTGGGGGATGGACTGGGAGAGGCTCATGGAGGGCCCCGGTACAGCGGGTTTGGCGACAGGGCAATGACGCCCTGATGAAGGCTTGCTGACAGGTTGACGGCAGCCGCCGGCTGCGGCCAAACCAGGGCGCTGGCCACAGGCCAGATGAGGATGACGCTATGCGCCTGACAATTCTGGGGGCCGGGCCTGCGGGCCTGGCGGCGGCGGCCCTGGCAGGGCGGCGCGGGCATGGCGTGACGCTGTGGTCTCCGCGTGGTGGCGGCACCCGGGGGATTCTGGACGCGGTGATGGCCGAGGGCCAGGTGCAGGGCCGGTTTCCGGTGCGGGTGGCCGCCGATTTGGGCCGCGCCCTGGGCGATGCCGAGGCCGTGCTGCTGGTGGTGCCAGGCCATGCCCAGGCCCAGGTGATGCGCCGGGTGGCCGCCGTGGTGCAGGGCGGGCCGGCCATTCTGGTGGCGCCCGCCACCTCGCTTTCGCCGTTGTTGCTGGACCGGCTGCTGGTTTCGCGCGGGATAAGGGTGGCGCTGGGGGCGCTGGCCACGCCGCCGGCCACGGCGCGCCGGCTGGGCGGAGACCGGGTTTGGGTGGGGGCTGTGCGCCAGCGGCTATGGCTGGGCGCGGTGCCGGCCGAGGCGACCAGCACCCTGCTGCCGCTGACCGAGGCGCTGTTTGGCATTGCCACCGAGCCGCTGCCCGATGCGCTGGCCGCCGCGCTGGCCGACCTGATGCCGCTGATGCACGTGGCCCAGGCGCTGGCGCCGAGCGGGGCCAGCGATACCGCCGCGACCGGGCGGCTGCTGGCGGCGCTGGCGGCGGAGCGGGACAACCTGGCGGCGGCCTTTGGCCACCATTTGCCCAGCGCCGAGCAATTCGCCGCCGAGGGTGGTGGCATGCCGGCGCCGGAGCCGGAACGCGCCATGGCCGAGGCGCCGCATGCGCTGAGCTTTCTGCTGGCGCTGGGCCAGGTGGCGCGTGTGCCGATGCCAGCGGCCGCGGCGGCGCTGACCCTGCTGGAGGTGTTCAGCGGCAAGCGGCTGCGCGGCAATGCGGTGCTGGCCGA
>CANFIE010000198.1 GCA_947446625.1 Acetobacteraceae bacterium
GATGGATGTCGAGCTGATCGCGCCCATCGCCATGGATGAAGGCCTGCGCTTCGCCATCCGCGAAGGCGGCCGCACCGTCGGCGCCGGCGTTGTTGCCAGCATTGTGAAGTAATACCGCCCCACCAGGGTGGATTGGCGAAGGGCGGGTCGTGCAAACGGCCCGCCCTTTTTCGTGCCCGCCGCGCTGGCGTGGGCGCGACGGCAGGAATTTTCGGTGTGGCGTAAAACTTCATGCCGGAACTTCTGCTTTAGGCGCACGGAGCCTCTCGACAGGGCGGCGGGGCTGGCTTATAGCCGGCCTCCCGCACGGTTCGCGGCATGCAGGGGCGTAGCTCAATTGGCTAGAGCGCCGGTCTCCAAAACCGGAGGTTGAGAGTTCGAGACCCTCCGCCCCTGCCATTTCCGCTGACTATCCAGCGGGTCCGATTCGTGTAGGATTCCCTGTCGGGCGGCTTCCATAACGGGGGCGGCCCGCGAAGCGTTAGAGGAAGCCGAGTTTGGCCAAGCTGGACCCAGCGCAGTTCGTCCGGGACGTGAAGTCCGAGGTGGCCAAGGTCACCTGGCCTTCGCGCAAGGAAACCCTCATCACCACCGGGCTGGTGCTGGCCATGTCCACGCTCGCCGCGGTGTTCTTCCTGGTCACCGACCAGCTTATCGCCGTCGCCATGCGCGGCGTGTTCCGGCTTGGTTGAGAAGGGTTAGCGTTGTCATGGCCAAGCGTTGGTATGTGGTTCACGTCTATTCGGGCTTCGAGAAGAAGATCGCCGAGCAGATCAAGCAGCAGGCTGCCCAGAAGGGCCTGACCGACAGCTTCGACGACATCTTGGTGCCTTCCGAGGAAGTGACCGAAGTGCGGCGCGGCCAGAAGGTGAATTCCGAGCGCAAGTTCTTCCCCGGCTATGTGCTGGTGAAGATGGAAATGACTGACGACGCCTGGCACCTGGTGAAGGACACCCCCAAGGTGACCGGCTTCCTGGGTGACAAGAACAAGCCCAGCCCGATTCCCGAATCGGAAGCGCTGCGCCTGCTGAACCAACTGAAGGAAGGCGTGGAAAAGCCGCGCAAGCCCGCCGTGGTGTTCGAGGTTGGCGAGCAGGTTCGCGTGGCCGATGGCCCCTTCGCCAGCTTCATGGGCTCGGTCGAGGAGGTGGACGAGGAACGCGGCCGCGTGAAGGTCAGCGTCTCCATCTTTGGCCGCTCCACCCCGGTGGAACTGGAATACAGTCAGGTCGAGAAGGTCTGACGCCTTCCCAGGCTGTCTCGGGCCGGTAATACTCCCCCCACAAGGCCGCATAAGCGGCCAGCAAATGAGGGGATGATGCCATGGCTTTCGGGCGCAGGCAGGTGGTTCTCGCGGGCGTTTCGGCGCCCTTCCTGGGTTCAGGTGCGGCCCGTGCCCAGGCTTTCCCCAGCAGGCAGATCGTTTGGGTAACCCCCAGCGCCCCCGGTGGCGTGCTGGATGTGGCTGGCCGGCTGGTGGCGCAGAAAATGACCGAAATGCTCGGCCAGCCGGTGGTGGTGGACAACCGCCCGGCCGCCGGCGGCACGGTCGGCGCCAGCCATGTGCTGGCCCAGCCCCATGATGGCCACACGCTGTTCTTCGGCAATTTCGCCACCTTCGCCAGCGTGCCGCTGCTGATCCCGAATATCGGCTACGACGCGGTGCGGGACTTCCAGCCGGTGAATGGCATCGGCGCGTCGCACAACCTCATCATGTGCGCGGCCGACAAGCCTTGGCGGACGCTGAAGGCTCTGGTGGACCATGCCAAGGCCAATCCGGAAAAGGTCACTTTCGGCGCGGGGGTCGGCACGGGGCAGCACGCCGCCGCCGCGCTGTTCGCTCATGCGGCAGGCATCAAGCTGACCCATGTGCCGTACCAGAATTTTGCGCAGCAGCTGAACGATGTCTCGACCGGGCGGGTCGATCTCTCCTTCGACTACCCGCTCTCCTCGCTGCCCTATGTGCGCGACGGCAAGCTGCGCGCACTGGCGATGAATGGCGCCCAGCGGCTGGAAATCGCCAAGGACATCCCCACCACCGCTGAGGAAGGCACGCCGGGGGCGGAGCTTTATGGCTGGTCGGGTATCTATGTGCCCAGCGCGGTGCCGCAGGCGGTGGTGGCGCGGCTCGGCGAGGTGACGGCGCGGGCCATGCGCACGCCCGAGGTGGTGCGGCTGTTCGACAGCACCGGTACCGTGCCCTGGCCGGATTACGGCCCGGCGCGGATGCGCCAGGTGTTGGATGAGGAGATTCCGCGCATGCGGCAGTTGATCCGCGTCACTGGTGCGCAGGGCGGGTAGAGGGGGCTGGTAGGATCAGCGCCGCCGCGCCTGGTCCCACCCGATGAACAGCCCGGCACCGATGATGATGCCGGCGCCGACCCAGGTGAAGGCGTCTGGCATGTCGCTGAACAGCAGCCAGCCGACAAAGACCGAGCCGACGAGCTGAAAATACTGGAAGGGCGAGACGATGTTGGCCGGGGCATAGCCCATGGCCAGCACCACGCAGTAATGCCCGGCGCCGCCGAGGATTCCGAGCGAGCAGAACATCAGGAAGTCCTGCCAACTCGCCGGGGTTTGCCAGACGAAGGGGATGACCAGCAGCATGGCGAAGGCGCCGATGACGCTGCTGTAGACGGTGCTGGTCTCGGGTGGGTCCACACCCGCGATCTTGCGGGTGAGCAGTTGGTATATGGCGTAGAAGCTGGCGCTGGCCACTACGAACAGGCTGGCCCAGTGGAACACCGCGCTGCCGGGGCGGATGACCACCAGCACGCCCAGGAACCCCACCACCGAGGCGATGGCGCGGGGCAGGGTGGTGCGCTCCCCCAGCACCGGCCAGGCCAGCAGCGCCACGATGAGCGGCGCGGTGAGGCTGATGGAGGCCGCCTTGGCCAGCGGGATATAGGCCACGGCGAAGAAGAAGCAGAGGTTGGAGCAGAACTGCACGATGGCTCGGGCCGCCTGCACCCGGGGCCGCTTGGTGCGCATGATGCCCAGGCCGCGCTTGGGCATGAAAATGGCGAACATCAGCACGATATGGCCGAAGGCCCGCGCCCAGGAGATTTGCAGCGAGGAGTAGTCCTGCCCCAGCACCTTGGCGAAGCCGCTCATGAACGGGAACACCACGCCGGACGCGCACATGAACATGATGCCGAGCAGGATCTGCTGGCGGGGCGTGGGCGGGGCTTTTGCGGGGTTCACCCCGCCACCATGCGGGCGGGCGCCGGGGCTGGCAACCCGGCTTCAGGCGGTGGCCGGCCAGCGGGCGCGGCGCAGGGCCAGGGCTTCGCGCAGCAGCCACAGGGCGAGTCCCACCACCGCCACCCAGGGGGAGGGGCGCAGGCCGAAGGCCACATCCAGGTTGGCCGCGGCGACTCGCCAGGGGTTGATGCCGGTGGCCAGGCCGTACCAGGCGAATTCCAGCACGGCGGTGGCCAGCCCGGCGGCGGGAGCCAGGGCCAGCAATGCCCAGCGCCCCGGCGCGCCACCCTTGGGGGAGAGCAGGCGGTAGCCCATCAGCCAGAGGAACAGGCCGGCGGTCAGGGTGGCCTCGGTCACATCGGCCTTGGTTTGCAGCATGAAGTGCAGCAGGGCCAGCACCGCGATGCCGTAGGTGGCCTTGTGCAACCGGCGCCAGGCCGGGCCGCCCATGCGGCGGATCATCTGGTCGAAGGAAGTGACGCCGAGCGCCACCAGGCCAAGCAGGGCCACCAGGCCGATGGTGAGGTAGAAGCGCTTCACAATCTCGGAGAAGACGGCACCGAGGCTGAACTTCTGGTCTGCTACATATAGGAGCAAGTGCAGCAGGGTGTAGAGCAGCGCGGCCACCCCCACCATGCGGCGCACCAGCATCAGCCGGGCTTGGCGCAGCAATTGGCGGGCGGGGCTGACCAGCAGCGAGAGCACAAGCACCCGCACCGCCCAATTGCCCGAGACATGGATCGCCGCATCCAGCCGGCGTGGGCCGAGGCCATCGCTCAGCCAGAGCCAGGCGAGCCAGAGGGCGGGCAGGCATAGCGCGGCCAGGAAGCTGGCCTTGAAGGGCGAGAAGGCGCCGGTACGATCATTCCAGGGCATGCAGGGCAGGGCTTTCGCCAGGGGTGTAGGGCAGGGTAGGCTGAGCGGGCCGGACGTTACATGGCGCTGCATTCGCCGTGCCAAAGCCCCTGGACAGCCCGAGGGGCTTCCTTTACAAGCCCGCCTCCGCCGTCTCGCCCCTGGGGTTTCCCAGGGGTGTTGGCGTTTGGAAGGAACGCGGGAGGCCGGGGCGACCCGACCGTATGTACCGCGGGCCTCTGACCCTAACCAGAGGACTGATCATGGCGAAGAAAATCGTCGGCTACATCAAGCTGCAGATCCCCGCCGGCAAGGCGAATCCGTCGCCGCCGGTTGGCCCGGCGCTGGGCCAGCGCGGCCTGAACATCATGGGCTTCGTGAAGGAGTTCAACGCGGCGACCCAGCAGATCGAGCCGGGCACGCCCACTCCGGTCGTGATCACCGCGTTCTCGGACCGTACCTTCACCTTCATCACGAAGACGCCGCCGAACACGCACTTCCTGAAGAAGGCCGCGAACATCACCAAGGGCACCACCACGCCGGGCAAGGGCCCTGCTGTTGGCCGGGTGACCAAGACGCAGCTGCGTGAAATCGCCGCGACCAAGATGAAGGACATGAACGCCAACGACGTGGAGGCCGCCGTGAGCATGCTCGCCGGTTCGGCCCGCTCGATGGGCATCACCGTGGTGGAGGGCTGATCCATGGCTAAGCAGGGCAAGCGGCTGAAGGCGGTTTACGCCGGCCTGGACCGCGACAAGTTGTATGGCCTGGCCGAGGCGGTGGCGCTGATCAAGGCGAGCACCAAGGCCAAGTTCGACGAGACGCTCGAGATCAGCATGAACCTGGGCATTGACCCGCGCCATGCCGACCAGATGGTGCGTGGCGTTGTTGGCCTGCCGAACGGCACCGGCAAGACCGTGCGCATTGGCGTGTTCGCCCGTGGCCCGAAGGCCGAGGAGGCCCTGGCCGCCGGCGCCGACGTGGTTGGCGCCGACGACCTGGCCGCCGCGGTGCAGGAAGGCAAGATCGACTTCGATCGTTGCATCGCCACCCCGGATATGATGGCCCTGGTGGGTCGCCTGGGTAAGATCCTCGGCCCGCGTGGCCTGATGCCGAACCCGCGCCTTGGCACCGTGACCATGGACGTGAAGGGCGCGGTTGCCGCCGCCAAGGCCGGCCAGGTTGAGTTCCGCGCCGAGAAGGCCGGCATTGTGCATGCTGGCATCGGCAAGCTGAGCTTTGATGCCGACAAGCTGCTGGAAAACGCCAAGGCCTTCGTGGACGCTATTCAGCGTGCGAAGCCGACCGGCGCCAAGGGGACCTATGTCCGCAAGGTTGCGGTCAGCTCCTCGATGGGTCCGGGGCTGAAGGTTGACACCAGCTCTCTGGCCGCCGGCTGAGCTGAGAAATTCGCGCCGCTTCGGCGGCGTGCGCAGGCGGGGCGCAAGCCCTGCCGAACCTGTCCGAGACCGCAGGTATCCCTTTGGGGGTTTGATGGCAGCGATGCCGCCAGCGGTAGATGGGGCGCCAGGCTTGCAATGGCCTGGCTTGCTTCAGGGACAGGCGAAACGGGGTTGTGCGGTCGCGTGCGTAGGGCCGCGCCACCCCCGAGTGCACCGGCCGGGCCCATTTCGGGTTCGGCCTTCGACGGAGACGTGATTTGGACCGCCAACAAAAGCGCGACTTTATCGCCCTCCTCTCGCAGGTGTTCGCTGACACTTCCTTCGTGCTCGTCGCCCAGAACAAGGGCCTGACGGTTGCGGACGTGAGTGATCTGCGGCGCAAGATGCGGGCGGCAGGGGCGACCTACAAGGTCGCGAAAAACCGGCTGGCCATCCGCGCCCTCGACGGCACCCGCTTCGATGGCGTTTCCCACCTGCTGAAGGGCCCGACCGCGCTTGCGTGGTCCCGGGACCCGGTTGCGGTGGCCAAGACGGCTATCGATTTCGCCAAGACGAACGACAAGTTCGTGATCCTGGGCGGCGCCCTCGGCACGCAGAACCTTGACCCCGTTGGGATCAAGGCGCTGGCCGAACTGCCGTCCCTGGATACGCTGCGTGCTGGCCTGCTGGGGATGATTCAGACCCCGGCTACCCGCATCGCCGGGATCCTGCAGGTTCCTGGTTCGCAGCTGGCACGGGTGCTCAGTGCCTTCGCCAAGAAGGACGATGAGGCCGCGGCGGCCTGACCCGCCACGACTGAACCCTAACCTCCCTGTATGGCCGCCCCGGGCATGTTGCCTGGGGTTGCAAACGGCAAGCCAAGCCATTAGATCAAAGGATACATACAATGGCCGATCTCGCGAAGCTGGTTGAAGAGCTGTCCGCCCTGACCGTTATGGAAGCGGCTGAGCTCTCGAAGATGCTGGAAGAAAAGTGGGGCGTCTCCGCCGCGGCTCCGGTCGCGGTTGCGGCGGCTCCGGCTGCTGGCGCTGCTGCTGCCCCGGTTGAAGAGCAGACCGAGTTCCAGGTGATTCTGGCCGCCGCTGGCGACAAGAAGATCAACGTGATCAAGGAAATCCGCACCATCACCGGCCTGGGCCTGAAGGAAGCCAAGGACCTGGTCGAGGGTGCGCCGAAGGTCGTGAAGGAGTCTGCGTCGAAGGACGAGGCTCAGAAGATCAAGAAGGTGCTGGAAGAGAACGGGGCGACCGTCGAGGTCAAGTAAGGTCCTCTCCGGACCTTCCGCCCTGGTCTTCGGGCCAGGGCGGGCCCATTTACTGCCGGTGTACGGGCGGGGACCCCTCGGGTTGCCGCCCGCTACGCCGTTTTGGCCTCCCGTTACGTTCGGGAAGCGGTTGGCGACCACCCCAGGCGGGCCTTCGGGCTGGGCTGGGTTCGAGGCTCTAGGTAAGCTTTCGGGCGGATATCGCCCGGGCGGAAGGGACACGGGACAGGCATGAACGCTATCATGAAGTCGTTCACTGGGCGTAAGCGCATCCGCAAGAGCTTTGGGCGGTTGCCCGAAGTGGCGCCGATGCCGAACCTCATCGATGTGCAGCGTTCGTCCTACGAGTCCTTCCTGCAAATGGAAGTGCACCCGGACAGCCGCACGCCGACCGGCCTGCAGGAAGTCTTCAAGAGCGTCTTCCCGATTGACGATTTTGCTGGTCGTGGCCGGCTTGAGTTCGTTCAGTACGAGTTGGAAGAGCCGAAATACGACGTTGAGGAATGCATCCAGCGCGGGCTGACCTATGCCGCGCCGCTGAAGGTCCGGCTGCGCCTGATCGTCTGGGATGTGGACGAGGATACCGGCAGCCGCTCGGTCCGCGATATCAAGGAGCAGGACGTCTACATGGGCGACATGCCCCTGATGAC
>CANFIE010000199.1 GCA_947446625.1 Acetobacteraceae bacterium
AGACAACGCTTACAAATATTAAGCTATTTCATTTTTGAAAATAACGATCTGATTGTCGTCGCCAGCCCGTCCAGCAGGTTCACCTCGGCTGCCACGCCCAACCGCATGCGCGCGAAACGCGGATCGCCGCACGAATGGCGGATGTCGCCAGCCCGCGCTGGTCCGAATTCTATTCTTGCCTCCAGACCGGCCGCCTCGGCCATCATCCTCGCCAAGGTTTCGATCGAAACCGCAGAACCGGTGCAGACATTACAGATGATCGAGTCAGGTTCGCGCTGCAACAGCGCCATTGCCGCGGTGAGGTGGCGCACCACATCGACCACGAAAATGAAGTCACGGGTCTGCTGGCCGTCGCCGTGCAGCATCAGCGCCTGGCCCAGTTCGAGGCGTTGGGCAAAAGTGGAGATCACGCTCGAATAGCGCGAATTCGCCTCCTGCCGTGGCCCGAACACGTTGAAGAAGCGCAAGCCGGCGGTGGGTAAACCATGCATGGGCCAAGCCAGCCTAGCATGCAGTTCCGACCCATACTTGTCGACGCCGTAGGCGGTGACCGGCCGAGGAGCCTCGGCCTCGCTCAGGGGCAACGAAGGATTGTCGCCATAGATGGCGGCGGAGGAGGCATAGACGACCGGGATGCGGCCGAATGCCCGCGCCACGTCCAGCACCGCCACCGTACCGGTCTGGTTCGTGCGGTGAGCACCGACCCAGTCCTCGGTGGAGCGCTGCACCGAACCAACGGCGGCCAGATGGAAAATGCCGTCACAGCCTTTGGCTACCGACGCGACCCTGCAGCGGTCGGCGACATCGCCGACGATCACCTCCACCGCCTTGGGCAGATTGCACAGCTTGCCGGTAGATAGGTCGTCCAGCACCCTCACCTCGGCGCCGTTGGCCTGCAGAAGTTCAACCAAGTGCGACCCGGTGAACCCAGCACCACCCGTCACCAAATATCTCGCCATCCGATGCCCCTTCAACTCTCAGAAATTCATGAGCCCTGATGTGCGAACCGTCCGGGTGCCGACACTCTTCACCACTTATTGCAATCTGGACGTCATCACTCATCTGCACTGCTTATTCCTGGCTGGAAAGAACCGCGCAGTCGATCGATCGGACCAATAATTTAGCAGCCGGACCGTCAGCAGGCCAAGCAATGCTGATCAGGGCCGACGCGAGCGGTTAAATCGGCTACGGGGTGAGCTGACCCAATCGGTCGGCGCCAAATCACGGCTCCTGAAGTTGGTTGCCAGTGGGGCGCTCAGCCCTGACGACCCCGAAATCCACGCTGAACTGGGCAAAACGGAAGAGCGTCGCCGTGCGGCGGAGGGGCGCATTGCGCAGCTTGAAACCGAAGGGCCGCCAGTAACCAGGCGGGTGACACCCGAAAAACTGGCCAGGGTTGGGGCCGCAATCCGCGAATCGCTGGCCTCAGGCGATCCCGCATTCCGGCGGGCCTACCTGCGTATGTTCATAGGTAAGGTAACGGTTGACGATGATGAAGTCCGCATCAGCGGACTGACCTGCCCCTGAGGTGGTCCCGGTTTGGTGGACAGAAGGCTAAGCTTGATCCGCAATGAGAAGGACAGCCCCGGATGGCGGGCAAGCGGCCGCGATATTCGGCTGATTTCAAGGCGAAGGTAGCGCTGGAGGCGCTGCGGGGGTGAGCTGACGGCGGCGCAGTTGGCGGCGAAGCACGGCATCCACGAGACGATGGTTGGGGACTGGAAGCGGCAGGCGATGGAAGGCCTGACGGCGATGTTTGCCGGCAAGTCAGCGGCGCAGGAATCCGCCAAGGCCAGCGAGGCTGAGGTGGAGAAGCTGCACGCCAAGATCGGCCAGTTGCTGGTGGAACGGGATATTTTGGCCAAGGCATCCGGTCGATGAGCCAGGAGCAGCGGCGCCGGATGATTGAGCCGGCGCATGCGCAGTTGTCGATCCTGCGGCAATGCCATCTGGTGTCGATCAGCCGTTCCGGCTTCTACCGGCAACCGGCCAAAGAAGCGCCGCAGACGCTGGAGTTGATGCGGCAGATCGACGCGCAGTTCCTGGAAGCGCAGTGGTACGGCTCGCGGCAAATGACGCGGCACCTGCAGCGCGCGGGCCATGCGGTTGGCCGCAAGCGGGTGCGGCGGCTGATGGCGCGGATGGGGCTGGCGCCGATCTACCAGCGACCGCGGAGCACGGTGCCAGCCCCGGCGCATCGGCTGTTGCCGTATCTGCTGCGGGAGTTGGCTATTGAGCAGCCCGATCAGGTCTGGTGCGTCGACATCACCTATGTGCCGATGCAGCGTGGCTTCCTGTACCTGGTGGCGGTGATGGATTGGGCGACGCGCGAGGTGCTGGCCTGGCGAGTGTCGAACACCATGGAGGTGGAGTTCTGCCTGGCGGCGGTCGAGGAGGCCATGGCGCACTACGGCAAGCCCGGCATTTTCAACACCGACCAGGGCAGCCAGTTCAACTCGCCACGGTTCACCGGGATGCTGCGGGCCGCCGGCGTGCTGGTTTCGATGGACGGCCGTGGCCGCTGGATGGACAACGTGTTCATTGAGCGGCTTTGGCGCAGCCTGAAATACGAATGCGTCTACCTGCATGCGTTCGAGACCGGCTCGGAGCTGCGCACTGGGTTGGCCAACTGGATTGGCTATTACAATGGGCGGCGCCCTCATTCAGCATTGGAAGGGCGGACCCAAGACGAGGCGTATGCGATGGCGACGACGGAGAAACTGGCGGCCTGACAACAACCAGGACCAAGCTTAGCAAGGCCGGCAGACTGTCCCAGCAAAGGGGACCAACTCAGTTCGACTGGTAGAAGAACGCCAGCTCCAACGGCGGCAACTACCTTCAATATGCTAGATTTTTGGGAAAAAGCTGCCACCCAAAGGCATGGCAAGTGCTACGTTGCCGCCAAGGTTGTCAGCACCCAATGCGCGAGGTTGCCATGGCCCATCCTGGCCGCCCCGATGTCGACTGGCTCCAGGTTCAGGCCGATTTCGAAGTCGGGCTGTCCTCGGTTCGCGCCCTCGGCCTGAAGTACGGCGTGAGCCATGAGGCTATCCGGAAAAGGGCGCGCAGGGAGGGTTGGAAGCCGACGCTCCGGCCGGCCACGGCCCAGGCAACCAGCATCGCCCTTCAGCATGCCCCCAACGGCGCGTGTGGCGCCCAGGCGCGGCCAGCGCCGATGGTGATGGCCATATCCGCCCTGTCGCCACCAGAGGTCGCCCAGGCGGTCCAGACCGCCGCTGCAACCCAGGTGGAGGTGATCCGCCAGCACCGCCGGACCATCGCCCGTGACCTGAACATGTGCGACGGCCTGATGGGCTACCTCCAGCTCGCGGTGCAGACCAACCCACCCGAGACCGTGTTGCAGGTCGACGGGCTGGCCGAGACGTTCGAGAAGCTGGTGCGATGCCGCGAACGGCTTGTGCGGGTGGAGCGAGTCGCCTTCGGCCTGAATGGTACTGAGGGGAACGGGCGTGAGGATGAAATCAAGCTAACCGAAGAGCAGCAAGAGGCTCTGCGGGCGGCCCTGATTGCGCGCGTTCGCTATCAATTCGAACAGGAGCGTGAGGTAGGCGCTGTCGATTAAGCGTAACCGGCGTGGGTGACGGTCAGTGGCGGAGGGGTGGCAAATTTCCCACACCGGGCTGATCGGGATGATGCAGACTCGGCGTCCTAGCCCGGAAAGCGATGCACTTTGTCGCACCCTGACGCGTGCCGAGTGTGGGGTATTTTGTGGGGTACGTCCGGCAGCAAGAAAATAAAGGTGATAAAAATCAATGCTGTGCGACGCGCTTATGGCGTCCCCTACGGGATTCGAACCCGTGTCGCCGCCGTGAAAGGGCGGTGTCCTAGGCCTCTAGACGAAGGGGACATACCGAGGCAGGGCCGCGTCACTACACCGGCTTTCCGTATCCGTCCAGCCACCTCGGCACGCTTTCTTGCATCCTTTTTTCACCCGCCGCCCAGCGTGGCCCACACCCGCCCTGCCGCTTGCCCCGGCGCCACTGCTGCCCCTAGCCTCGGCGGCAACAAGTGCCGGAGGAAACCCCATGCAACGCCGCACCCTGCTTGCCGCCAGCGCCGCCCTGCTCGCCACCCCCGCCCTGGGGCAGGAGGCATGGCCTGCCCGCCCGGTGAAGGTCATCTACCCCGGTTCCCCCGGCAGCCCGGCCGATACCTATATCCGCCTGATGTGCGAACACTACGCCCGCGCCTTCGGTGTGCCCTTCGTGCTGGAAAACCGCACCGGCGGCAGCGGCGCCATCGGCAGCACCCTGGCCGCCAATGCAGCGCCTGATGGCTATACGCTGCTCTTCACCCCCAACAGCTTCCACGTCGTGGCGCCCATCGTCATCCCCAATATCGGGTTCGACCCCGTGCGCGCCTTCACCCCCATCGCCAATACCTATCGCTACGGCATGCTGGTCATCGCCGCCAACAAGCTGCCGGTGGAGGACACCGCCGGCTTCGTCCGCTGGGCCAAGGCGCAGCCCGGGCCGCTGAACATGGCCAGCGTTGGCATCGGCAGCGTCGGCCATTTGCTGGCCGACAGGTTCCGCCGCCGCGCCGGCATTCCCGTGGTGCACGTGCCCTACCGGCAGAATGTCATGCTCAGCATCGTCACCGGCGAATGTGATTTCGTCGTCGACAATATCGGCTCCTCCGGCCAGCTGATGCGCGATGCCAAGGTGAAGCCATTGGCGCTGACGGGCACGGAACGCAGCCCGCTTTTCCCGCACCTGCCGCTGCTGAGCGAGGTGGGCTACCCCGGCTTCAATGAGGAAGTCTGGTTCGGCATCTTCGCCCCCACCGGCACGCCGCGCCAGGTGGTGGAGAAGATGAACGCCGAAACCAACAAATGGCTGCAACTGCCGGAAACCCTGCGCCGCTTCGCCCAGGGCGCCCATACTGGCGTACCCGGCACGCCGGAGGATATGGGCCGCTTCTGGGCGGCAGACCGCACCCACTGGGCCGAGGTGGTGCGCGAAACCGGCATCACGGTGGAAAATTGATCACACGCTGCCCGGCAGCCGCCCCGGCTTGCCGAACAGCCAACCCTGGCCATAGCCAATGCCCAGCTCGCGCATTGCCGCGCATTCGGCCTCGGTCTCAATCCGCTCCGCCACCACCTGGGCGCCCACGGTGCGCGCCAGGTCCACCATGGCCACCAGAAAGCCCCGGTCCTGCGCGCTGCGCATGGCGTTGGTCACGTACAGCCCGTCAATCTTCACGTAGTCCACCTTGAAGATCCGCAGGTACCGAAACGCCGCGGCCCCGGCGCCAAAGTCATCAATGCACAGCGGCAGGCCACGTTCGCGCAGCGCCTCCACGGTCGCCACCGCCTCGGCCTCGTGCTCAATCTCGGCGGTCTCGGTGATCTCCACCAGCAGGCGCGGCACCAGCGCCGGCTCGGCATCCAGCAGCGCCAGCAGCCGGGTGCGGAATTCCACCGACTGCAATGAAAGCCCCGAGAGGTTGCAGGCTATCCGCGCCGCGCCGGCACCGCGTGCCGCCTCGCACACCGTCTCCACCACCGCCCAGTCCAACTCCTCCGAGAGGCCCACCGTTTCCGCGAAGGTGACGAATTCCTGCGCCTGGGCCAGCGGCACCGCCTCGGTGGGGGTGGGGCGCAGCAGCGCTTCGTAATGGTGGGTCTGCCGGTCCTCCAGCCGCACAATGGGCTGGAAGGCCAGGCGGAAGCGCCGCTCGGCAATGGCGCGGCGCAGCGCTTCGGCCTTGGCGCAGGCCTGGGCCACAAAGCCGCTCAACCCACCGGAGAACCCCTCGGCCTCCAGCGCCGCGCCGCCACCCTGGGCAAAGCTGGCCAGGGCGTAGCGCAGCGCCCGCGTGGCCTGCAGCGGAGAAAGCCCGTCACCCTGCAAATCCAGGCTCTGGCTGGCCACGGAACCCGCCACCCCGGCCTCGGCCAGCACTGCTTCCAGCCGGGCGCCAATGGCGGCCAGATCGGTCGCGGTGGTGGAAAGCACGCCATAGCGCCCGGCGGAAATCTCCCCGGCCAGGGCATCGCCGCTGGCCGCGCTCAGCACCGCGCCCAGCCGCGCGGCCAGTTCCGGCCGTGGGGTCAGCGGCCCATCCGGCCCGGCCAGTTCCAGCAGCCCCAGCGCGGCGGGTGAACCAGCCTGGCGCAGCCGCGCCTCGGCCGCCTGGGGCAGGGTGGCGCCGCTCGCCAACGCCTCGGCCCGCGGTGGGGCCACGGGCAGGGCGGCAATGGTCAGGCAGAAGCTGTCGCCATCGGGTTGCGGCAGCAACAGCCCGGCCAGGGCCACGCCGGTCTGCGCCGCATCGGCCAGCCTGAAGCCGCTGGGCGGCAGCCGCCCGCGCGCCGCCAGCAGGCCAAAGGCGGTGGCGAAGGCGGGCCGGTCACCCGGCGCCAGCAACTCCTCCACCGGCCGGCCCATCCAGGCCTCGGCGGGCTGGCCGAACCTGTGTTGGAAGGTACCGGCGGCGAAGGTGATCCGCCCCGCCGCATCCGCCTCCAGCAGCAGCTCGGCGGCGGTGAAGGCATAGGCCAAAAACCGCTCACGCTCGGCCAGGCGCCGCAAGGGGGCCGGAGTGGCTGACTGGAAACTGCCCTGCATCACGCCCTGCGCGCCGTTGGAGGTGCAGCATGCGCAGGGCTGGTTAGCGCCGGCTTAAGCCGGGGGCAGGCTCAGTCGAAGTCCTTGGCCAACTCGGCCCGCACCGCTTCCGGCACAATGGCCATGTGGCCGTAATTCGGGTGGGTCAGCCCCAGCACCACCTCGGCCCCAGGCGTCTTGAAGCGGGCAATCTGTTCCGCCGTGAAGCTGAAATGCACGAACTGCACGCTGCTCGCCTTGCCCTCGGCGCTGGTGCGGTCCTGGTCGGCCTCGGGAATGCCGGGCACCACTTCGCCGAACACGCGCAGAAAGGCGCTCTCCTCAATGCCGCCCAGCCGGCCCAGCACATTCTTGCGCCGCACCGGGTCGTCGATCTCAATCATGAAGGTCGCCACCAGCTCGCGCCCCTGCGGCACCAGCGGGTTGTAGGCCATCAGCTCATCCGGCACCTGGGCGGCGCCGCCATTCTCAATCCAGCACATCTCCTGGACCTGGTGGCGCATGGTTTCCCAGCTCTCGAAGTAAAAGGTGATGTGCGGCCCCACCTCCACCCGGCGGTGGCGCTTCACGGCCGTGATCCGGCGGCGTTCCTCCGGGCGCTTCTGCGCCCAGACCTCACGCGGGAAAATATCCTCGGCGGTAATTTCGTGGCGGTTCATGGTCACACCTTTATGCCGTAAGCCTGGGCAATCAGCTGAATGGGATGCGAGACCAGCTCGGGCACTGGCTGCCCCCCCAATCTGTCCACGCCCTGGTGAATGTGAAGCCCC
>CANFIE010000200.1 GCA_947446625.1 Acetobacteraceae bacterium
CCCCGAGATGATCTACGACCTCCCCGCCGGTGGCCGCCGCCTGGTGCAGCATGTCGATGGCTACGACATGACCCTCTGCTCCGGCGTGCCCATCTTCGAGCGTGGCGTGGAAACCGGCGCCCGCCCCGGCAAGCTCATCCGCGCCACCTAACCCAAGCTGGCACATCCCTTGCTCCGCCCCGCGCACATAGCGCGGGGCGAG
This sequence comes from Acetobacteraceae bacterium, assembly GCA_947446625.1. Classification (GTDB taxonomy): domain Bacteria; phylum Pseudomonadota; class Alphaproteobacteria; order Acetobacterales; family Acetobacteraceae; genus CAIMOR01. The sequence goes on from CANFIE010000200.1 coordinate 203, forward strand.
ATCATGGATATCGGCGTTTTCATTCCCATCAACAACAATGGCTGGCTGCTGTCGGCGAACGCGCCGCAATACATGCCCAGCTTCGAGCTGAACAAGCAGATCGTGCAGAAGGCCGAGGGCTACGGCCTCGACTTCGCCCTCTCCATGATCAAGCTGCACGGCTTCGGCGGCACCACCGAATTCTGGGACCACGGCCTGGAAAGTTTTACCTTGATGGCCGGCCTCGCCGCCGTCACCACGCGCATCAAGCTGTTCGCCTCCACGGCGGTGCTCACCATTCCGCCCGCCATCGTCGCCCGCATGGCCACCACCATCTCGGATATTTCCGGCGGTCGCTTCGGCGTCAACATCGTCTCCGGCTGGCACAAAATCGAATACAGCCAAATGGGCCTCTGGCCCGGCGACGCACATTTCGGCAAGCGCTACGACTACAGCACCGAATATGTGCGGGTTCTGCATGACCTTTGGACCACCGGCCATTCCGACTTCAAGGGCCAGTACTTCCAGATGGATGCCTGCAAGCTCAGCCCGCCGCCCAAATCCCCCATCAAGCTGGTCAGCGCCGGGCAGAGCGATCGCGGCATGGAATTCGCCGCCGAATATTGCGACTTCAACTTCGCCCTGGGCGAAGGCGTCAACGAGCCGACCAAATCCGCCGGCGTCCCTGCCCGCATGCTGGCCCATGCCGCCAAAACCGGCCGCGATGTCGGCAGCTACATGCTGTTCATGGTCATCGCCGAGGATACCGACGCAGCCGCCATGGCGAAGTGGGACCACTACTGCGCCGGCGCCGACAAGGGCGCGCTGGAACACCTGCTTGGCAAGGCGGCCGAGGACACCAACACCGCCTCCACCAGCATGGCCGCCGCGGTGCTCCGCTCGGCCTCGCCCATCAACTTCAACATGGGCACCATCGTGGGCAGCTACGCCCGCTGCGCCGAAATGCTGGACGAAGTCGCCGCCATGGCAGGGGTGAAGGGCATCATGCTCACCTTCGATGACTTCCTCACCGGCATGGACAAGTTCGGCACCCGCATCCAACCGCTGATGCAATGCCGCAAGGGCCGCGCCCCCTGAAGCAATCCTTGGCAGCGCCCAGGAATTTGCTATGGTTTCACACCCATTGACTCCTGAAATCATAGCAACTGATTGCTAAAAGGAACCGCCCCTCATGGCCACCCGCAGACGCTACCAGGATGGCTGCGGCGTGGCCCAGGCGCTCGACATCATCGCCGAGCGTTGGGCGCTGCTCGTGGTCCGCGAACTCACCCTCGGCCCGCGCCGCTTCTCCGACCTCAAGGACAGCCTGCTGGGCATCAGCCCCAATGTGCTGACCGACCGCCTGAACGAGCTTGCCGCCGCCGGGGTGCTGCGCCCCGCCCGCCTGCCGCCGCCGCTCAGCTTCGCGGTCTATGAACTCACCCCCTGGGGCCAGGCGCTGGAGCCCGTGTTGCACCAGGCCATGCGCTGGGCCGCCGCCGCCCCGGCCAAGCGTCAGGGCCTGCCGGTCACCCCGGTCTCGGTCATCCTGACCCTCCGCGCCCTGTTCAGCGCGGAAGCGGCCCAGGATTTCTCTGCCCAAATCGGCCTGCGCCTGGGCGGTCAGGGCTTCCTGGCCAGCATCCAGGCCGGCGCCTTCAGCATCCAGCCCGCCGCCATCGAATCCGCCGAGGCCATTCTCTCCGGCAACCCCAACCTGGTGGCCGCCGCGCTGTATGGGGAATTGCCGCTGGATCAGGCGCTGGAGGCCGATTTGCTGCGCGCCACCGGCAACCTGCCCGCGCTGCATCGCTTCGTCGGGCTGTTTCCGCTGCCGCCCACGGCGCCCCGCGCATAATATTGGCGCGCCCTGAGGGACTCGAACCCCCAACCAGCCGAGTAGAAGTCGGCGGCTCTATCCAGTTGAGCTAAGGACGCGAACCGTAAAATCCGCCCGGAAGCAGCACTGCCGGGCCACACCCACTCAGTGGGTCCAATTCTCGCTGCGGCCGAACTTGAAGTTGTCGGCATAGACCTTCGGCTTTATCGCCTTGGCCGGCTTCGATTCTTCCACCACATAGGCCAGGCCCTGGGCCTCGGCATAGGCCACGGCGGCTTCCTTGCTGCCAAAGCGCAGGCCCAACTGCTTCTGCGTGTCGGCGCTGCCGGTCCAGCCCATCAGCGGGTCCACCCGCAGCCCGCCCTGCGGCGCAAAGGCCAGCACCCAGCCCAGCGTATTGGCACGGCCAGACTGCATGGCCGACTTGGGCGGCATGAAGATACGGGCAACAGGCTTTACCAAAGACATCACAAAACCTCGTCCGGCATGGGCACGATATCGGGGCGACAGGATTCGAACCTGCGACTTCTACGTCCCAAACGTAGCGCTCTACCAGACTGAGCTACGCCCCGGCCGTGCTGAACCCTCAACTTATGGAAGCCGGGGCCGCGCCGCAAGGCCAGGATTGAATTCCCAAACTCGTTCCGGCTATACTCCCCGGGTCAAGGCGCTTGCCCTGCCCCGGCGCAGCCACCGGCGGTTAAAACCGTAAAATGGTAAAATCGCTTTACCGCGCAGTGCCGAAAATCCGCTGTTCCACCTTATCGCCAATCCGCAGCCCCAGCCGCTCGGCGGTGCCGGCGGCCAGTTCCAGCGTGGCCCGCACCGGCCCGCGGCTTTCAATGCTGGCCAGGGAATAGGGCACGGTGCGTTCGGCAATGCGGTGGATAACGCCGGCCTGGGTAATGAACAGCATGTCCAGGCTGGTGATGGTGTTGCGCATCCACATGTTGGATTCGCGCGGGCCGCCCCAGTCGAACAGCATCCCCTCATTGGGTGCCACGCTGGGGCGGAACATCAGCCCGGTCATCTGCTGTTCCGGCTGAATGGCCATCTCGACGGTAAATTCGTGCCGCACCCCGGCGCGGGTCACGATCACCAGCTTTTCGGTGGGCAATCTGGGTTGAGGACCGGTCTGGCCGGCAGCCTGGCCGGCAAGAAGGGCAAGCGGAGCAAGCAGCAGGGCGCGACGTTTCATACCCGCCAGCATGGCACGGCCCCAGGCGGCACGCCACCAGAGCGGTTCGGTTAACAGGACATTAACCTGGGCCCATATGTCCAGGCTGTTAATCTTCCTGTACCTCAATACCAAAGCGGGCCAACCAAGCAGTTTCAACGCCGTCGGGAAAACCTATGCGTCAAATCGTCTCGTTTTCCCTGCAACGGCGGCCTCTGGTGGTGCTGTTGTTCTTCGCCTTCATCGTGGTGGGACTGATCGGCTTTACCAAGCTGAACATCGAGGCCTATCCCGACCCGGTGCCGCCCCAGGTGGTCATCATTACCCAGAATTCGGGCCAAAGCGCCGAGGAGATCGAGCGCTACGTCACGATTCCCATTGAGCTGGCCATGGCCGGCATGCCCAACCTCACCTCGGTCCGCTCCACCAGCCTGTTCGGGCTTTCCGATGTGCGGGTGCAGTTCAACTTCAACTTCAACTACGAACAGGCCTTGCAGCAGGTGCTCAACCGGCTGGCCCAGGTTGATGGGCTGCCCGAAGGCGCCCACCCCACCATCTCGCCGCTCTCCCCCATTGGCGAGATCATGCGCTACCGCCTGGTGGGCCCGCCGGGCTTTGGCCTGGATGACCTTAAGTCATTGCAGGACTGGGTGCTGAACCGCCGCTTCAAGCGGGTGCCGGGCGTGGTCGATGTCACCTCCTTCGGCGGGCTCAGCAAAAGCTACAACGCGGTCATCGACCTTTCCCGCCTGGTCGCCTACCGGCTGACCCTGCCGCAGGTCATCGCCGCCATTCGCGCCAGCAACACCACGGTAGGCGCCGGCATCATCCGCATTGGGCCGCAGGCCGCGGTGGTGCAGGGCATCGGCCTTATCCGGGGCATTGAGGACCTTGAGAAGGTGGTGCTGACGGCGCAGGACGGCGTCTCGGTAAAGCTGTCCGATGTTGCCACCATTGAGATTGGCAACCTGCCGCGCCTGGGCGTCGCCGGGCATGAGGCCGACAACGACGTGGTGCTGGCCACCATTCTCATGCGGCGCGGCGAGCAGACCCTGCCCACCATCCGGGCGGTGCAGCAGGAAGTGGCGCGGATCAATGCCGGCGGCATCCTGCCCCCCGGCGTGCGGATTGTGCCGCTGTATGACCGCGAGGACCTGGTGAAGATCACCACCAAAACGGTGGTGAAGAACATCATCGAAGGCGTGGCGCTGATCCTGCTGATCCAGTGGCTGTTCCTGGGGGATTTCCGTGGCGCCCTGGTGGTGGCGGCCACCGTGCCCTTCGCCTTCCTGTTCGCCATCATCACCATGCTGCTGCGGGGTGAAAGCGCCAATCTGCTCTCGCTCGGCGCGCTGGACTTTGGCCTGCTGGTGGATGCCACCGTCATCATGGTGGAAAACATATACCGGCATTTGGGGCTGGCGCGGCGGCAAGGGGTGGTGCACGGCGCCGTGCCCACCGCCTCGGGCGGGCTTTCCGGCCTGCCGCTGACGATTTTCCGCGCCGCCAGCGAGGTGGACAAGGCCATCTTCTTCTCGGCGCTCATCATCATCGCGGCGTTCATTCCGCTGTTCACCCTGGGCGGGGTGGAAGGGCGCATCTTTGGCCCGATGTCGAAGACCTATGCCTACGCCATCATCGGTGCGCTGTTCGCCACCTTCACCGTAACGCCGGCCCTGGCCGCGCTGATGCTGAAGGAGGAAAGCAGCGAGCGTGACACGCCGCTGGTGCGGGTGCTGCGGCGCGGCCACCAATGGCTGTACCAGCGCGCCATGGCGGCGCGGGCACTGTGCCTGACCATGGCCATGGCCTTGCTGGTGGCGGCCATGATGCTGCTTTCCACCCTGGGCGCCGAATTCCTGCCGACGCTGGAGGAAGGCAACCTGTGGGTGCGCGCCACCATGCCCGGCACCATCAGCCTGGAGGAAGGCAATGGTACGGTGAACCGCATTCGCGCCGTGCTGATGGAATTCCCCGAGGTGATCACCGCCACCAGCCAGCAGGGCCGGCCGGATGACGGCACCGACAGCGCCGGCTTCTCCAATGCCGAGTTCTTCCTGCCGCTGCGCCCGCCCGCCGAATGGACCACCGCGCCCAATCGCGACGGGCTGGTGCAGGCCATGCAGCACCGGCTTTCCCAGGAATTCCTGGGCATTGAGTTCAGCTACGCGCAGGCCATCAGCGACAACGTGCAGGAGGCGGCTTCGGGCGTGAAGGGCGCCAATGCGGTGAAGGTGTTTGGGCCGGAGTTGGATATCATTGCCAACACCGCCAACCGCATTGCCGAACAGATGCAGCATGTGCCGGGTGTGGCCGACATGGCGGTGTTCCGCTCGCTGGGCCAGCCGACCGTGGCCATCACCATCGACCGTGACCGTGCGGCGCGCTTTGGCCTGAGCATGGATGACGTGAACCAGGTGATCCAGGCCGCCATTGGCGGGCGAGAGGCCGGCCGGTTGTACGAACCCGGCGCCGACCGCAACTTTCCCATCACCGTGCGGCTTGATGCCGGCTCACGCGACAGTATCGACGCGGTGCGGCGCATTCCCGTGGGCGCCGGCAGCACGCTGGGTGATGTGGCGGATATCCGGCTGATCTCGGGCGTCAGCTACATCTACCGCGAGGATGCCAGCCGCTACGTGCCCATTCGCTTCAGCGTGCGCGGCCGCGACCCGGCCAGCACCGTGGCCGAAGCGCAGCGCGTGGTGAACGCCAATGTGCAACTGCCGCCCGGCTACCGGCTGGACTGGGTGGGCGAGTTCCGCAACCTGCAGGAGGCGCTGGGCCGGTTGCAGGTGGTTGTGCCTGCAGCCTTCGTGCTGATCCTGGTGCTGCTGTATGTGCAGTTCAACACGTTGCGGGAAACGCTGCTGGTGTTCGGCATTGTGCCGATGTCTCTGGTGGGTGGCATCATGGCGCTGTGGGTGGCCGGGCTGAACTTCTCGGTGCCGGCGGCCATCGGCTTTCTGGCGCTGTTCGGCATTACCGTGATGGAGGGCATCATCATGCTCTCGCACTTCAACCACCTGCGTTCCGAGGGCATGCCCTGGCGCGCCGCGCTGGACCAGGCGGGTGTGGACCGCATGCGGCCGGTATTCATGACCTGCTTTGCCAGCTTCACCGGGCTGCTGCCCATGGCGCTGGCCACCGGCATTGGCGCCGATGTGCAGAAGCCGCTGGCGCTGGTGGTGGTGGGCGGCATCGGGCTGGTGCCGATCTTCATTCTGGTGGTGTTCCCGGCGATGATCGACCTGCTGGGCAAGCCGGCCAGCGAACGCCGCAACGCCGCACGCTGAGGGTGCCATGAAGCCGTATCGCCTGGTGCAGACGCCAACGCTGGAGATTGCGGTGGAGGAGACCGGCCCCGCCGCGGGGCCGGTGGCGGTGCTGCTGCATGGCTTTCCGTTTTCGCCACGCGGCTATGACCGGGTGGTGCCGCTGCTGGCGAGCAAGGGCATGCGGGTACTGGTGCCCTTTCTGCGCGGCTATGGACCGACGCGGTTTCTGAGTGCCGAGACGCCGCGTTCCGGTCAGCAGGCCGCGCTGGGCAAGGATTTGCTGGATTTGCTGGACGCGCTGGCGGTGCCGCAGGCGGTGCTGGGCGGCTATGACTGGGGCGGCCGCGCCGCCTGCGTGGTGGCGGCGCTATGGCCGGAACGCTGCGTGGGCCTGGCCACCTGCACCGGCTACAACATCCAGAACATCCCCGCCGCCACGCGCCCGGCCAGCCCGGCGCAGGAAAGCCGCTGGTGGTACCAATACTACTTCCATACCCCGCGTGGGCAGGCGGGGCTTGAGGCCGACCGCGCCGGCATCGCCGAGTTGCTGTGGCGGCAATGGTCGCCGGACTGGGCTTTTACCAGTGCCGAATTCGCCGCCAGCGCCGAGGCTTTCAACAATCCCGACTATGTGGATGTGGTGATCCAGAGCTATCGGCATCGCTTTGGCTATGCCGCCGGCGACCCGGCGCTGGAAGCCATGGAGGCCGCGCTGGCGACCCAGCCGAAGATCACCGTGCCGACCATCAACCTGCACGGCGCCACCGATGGCGTGGGGCCGCTGCCCGCCACAGATACCGCCGCGCCGCACTTCACC
>CANFIE010000201.1 GCA_947446625.1 Acetobacteraceae bacterium
ACTCCTTCAGGCGAAAGCCGCGCCCCTCGGTCACGCGGTAGCGTTCCACCAGCTTACGGCGGGCTTTCTGGTCCATCAGGCTTTCCTCAACACAAGCGGCGCGGCCAGCAGCCAGCCAATGGTCAATACCTGGCCCAGCAGAATGGCCGCCATGGCCCAGCCATAGCCCGCCGGGTCCCAACCGCCGCTGGCGGTGCGGGGCCATTGGTCCAGCACCCAGCCCACGGCGTTCTGCAGCACAAACACCATGGCCAGCATGCTGCCATTCATCACCGTGGCCACCCGGCCCACCAAGGCGGGCGGAAAGCGCTGCGCTATCAGCGAATAGCTGGCCGGGCCGCAACTGCCGCAAAAGGCAAAGCCGAACCACAGCAGCGCCAGCAGCGGCGCCCCACCCGGGTGCCACAGCAGCAGCGCCTGGAACACCAGCATGCCGCCCATGCCGGCATAGGGCACCATCATCGGGTCGCTGCCGCGCCGCTGCGCCAGCGAGGCAAGGTGCCCGCTGATCAGGTTGCCCGTCATCATCCCCAGCGCGTAGCACAGCAGCACATTGGCGCGGGTCAGGTCCGGCAGGGCGCCCACGTCACGCAGCCACGGCCCGGCCCACAGCCCCTGGAAGGTGAACACCACCGCCGACATCAGCCCCAGCGCCGGGATGAAGCGGAGGAATTCCGAGTGGCGGAAAATCCGGCCGAACTCGGCAATCTCGGCCACCAGGCTGCGGCGCGGCGGCGGCTTGAAGCCGGGTGGCCCCAGCGGCACCGAAAGCCGCACCCACAGGCTGACGCAGCAGGCCAGCGCCGCCAGCCCCAGGAAGGCACCGCGCCAGCCGATGTATGGCAGCAGCGCCTGCACCGGCACCGTGGCCATCAACCCGCCGCTGGCGCCAATGAACACCGCTGCCCCGGTGGTTTGTGCCAATTGGTCCGGCCGGTACCATTGCCGCCCGGCCTGCATGATGCCGATGAGCGCCCCCGCAATGCCGATGCCGGTGATGAAGCGCCCCACCGCCAGCACACCGGTATCAGGCGCCAGGCCGCACAGCAAAAAACCCAGCGCCGCCACCAGCGCCAGCACGGTCTGCACCCGGCGGGCGCCGTAGATATCCATCGCCACGCCAATGGGCAGTTGCGCCAGGGCGTAGCTGGCGAAGAACACCGCCGCCAGCGCCCCCAGCCCGCTGGCCGAAAGCCCCAGTTCCACCGCCATCAGCGGCCCCACCGTGGCCACCACGCTGCGGCTGGCCTGGTTGGTGAAGTTCACCGCCGCCAAGGGCAAGGTCACCCGGGCGAAAACCCGCATCAGGGCGCGCTCAGTTGCAGGCTCAACGGGCAATGGTCTGAAAGCAGCTCGCGCAGGCGGCTGTCGGTTTCGGCATAAACCATCACCTTCAGGCTGTCGCGCCGCCACCAATTGGGCGTGGGGCCGCCCAGCAGCATGTGGTCGATGAAGGGCCGCCCGCCGCTGCCGCTGCCGCCGCGCGCCCAGCAGGGGTTGGCAAAGCCCTCGGTGGCGCTGACCAGCGGCGCGGCCTGGCGCAGCGCCAGGAACAGCTCGTCACGCGGGTTCAGCCGGCGGTTGAAATCACCCAGCACCATGAAAGCCACGCCTTCACGCCGCCGCGCCGCCACCCAATTGGCCAGAATGGTGGTTTGCTGCGCCAGGGAATTGCACTGCGCCGAGCCCGGATTGGCCAAGGGCCGGTCGTGGCAGCTGCCTTGCAGATGCACCGCCAGCAGCCGCAGCGGGTGGTTGCCGGCCTGCACGGTAATATCCACCCCGCGCCGCAGCGAGAACCTGGCCTGCGGGTGCAGGTCCAGCTCCGCCAGGTCGGGGTTGCGGGTGTAGCGCAGGCTGCGATGCAGGGCGAAGCCCACGCGCTGCACGTCATGCTCCTCGGCGAACTCAAACCGATAATTCCGCGCGTCGAACACCCGGGCGGCGGCCTCGGGGCCATCCACTTCCTGCAACGCCACAACATCGGCCATCAGCCGGCGGGCATAGCCGGCCAGGCGGTCGAAATCGGCACTGGCGCGGCGCGGCACATCAGCCGGAATCGCCGGGTCCCCGGGCGGGCGCAGGCTGAGCCAGGCCAGGTTCCAGGTGGCAATCTTCAGGTCTGTGGCGCCGGCGGGCGCGGCGGCAAGGGCGAGCAGCAGGGCAAGGACAAGGCGCATGCGCCCACCATGCCCAGTGTGGCGGCGGGCTACAACAGGGCGGGGGCTGGCGCGGCGGCAACCGGCGCCACGGCCGCCAGCGGTCGGGCACCACAGGCCAGCAGAAAGGCGGCAATGGCATCCATTTCAGCCGGTGGCCGGGTGCGGTCATCGGCATCACCGGGTGGCACCCAGATCACCGTCTCGTAGCGCGCCCGGGTCAGCAGCACGCGATAGGTGTTGTGGATGAAGCGCTGGTCCTCGGCGCTTTTAACCACCTGCCAGCCATTGCCGGCAAAGCGGCGCGGCAGCCAACCAGGCGCCTGGCGCAGAAAGTCGCCGCCCCAGGCCAGGCCCACCACATCCAACTCCAGCCCCTGGCAGGCATATTCCGTCGCCGCCACTTCCAGCGCGTCGGAGGCGCGGATATCCGGCCAACGCTCCAGAAACCACGCCACCGGCTCCTCGCTACCCAGCAACTGCGCGTCGAACCCCTCTCCCCGCAGCCGCCTTGCGCCCGAGGACCGCACGAAGCCAGCCCGTCGCCGTCCCTTGGCCAAGGCCCGCAAGGCGGCGCGCGCTTCCGCCAGGGAGCGTGTGAGCAGAAAGGGCAATTCGGCCGTGGCGGCCAGCCCGGCGGCCTCGGCGGGCGCATCGCGCAGCACCGCATCCACCCAGGCGGCGGCGATATTGTCGCGCACGCTGCGCATCGGCACCGTCAGGTCCAACCCGGCATCCAGGCTGAGCCAGGCCGGTGCGCCTGCGGCCAGGCGCTGCGCCGGCTCCGCCGCATTCAACACCCGCGGCGCCGCCACGGCACGCCAGGCCGGCGCGGCGGCAATCACCTGGCCCCATTCGGCCAGCCCGGCTTCCCCCGTGTTGATCTCCTGCCCGCCGCCAATCAGCGCCACCACGGCGGCGAAGCCGGCATGCCGGCCCATGATATCCAGCGTGTGCGCCGGCTCGCTGCGGCTGAGGGTGCTCACCCGGCGCTGCGTATCGCGTGTGGCCTGGGCCTGGTCCCAGGCGCGCTGGGCTTCGTCGAACACAATCACCCGCTCGGCCGGTGCCTCCGCCTTGTTGGCATTGTCGGCCAAAAACCGATGCACATTCTGCAAGGCCGCCAGCGTCTCGCGCCGCGCCTGTTCCAGCCGAGGCCCACGCTTGCGCCGCTCGGGGTCATTGCTCGGCCCCAATTCCAGGCTGATGCCGGCCCGGTTGCAGGCCAAGGCCTCACGCAGCACCGCCACCAGCGGCGCATTGCCGGTGAGGAAGGCGCTGCCATCGCGTCGCGCTTCGCCAAACACCACGTTCAGCCCGCACAGCGTCTTGCCCGCGCCGGGAATGCCGGTGACGAAGACCACCAGCTTTTCATCCCGCGCCCGCGCCGCTTCCAGCGCGCGGTTGATGGCCGCCGTGGTGCGCTGCAGGTTGGCCGCATCGGCCCGCGCCTCGGCCAGTTCGGCCACGCTGTTGCGCTCAAACAGCGTCGCCGCGGCCTCGATGATGCTCGGCACCGGCTGGTACGCCGCCGCCAGCCAGGCAGCGCCATCCAGCGGCACGGCCGGCGCCGGCAGCGCCTGCTGCACATCGCGCAGCAAGGCGGCCAGCGTCGCGGCATTCGCCTCCGCCACCGCCACCACGTCCGGCAGGCCCAAGGGCCGCTGAAACCGTGCCGGCATCCGGCATTCGGTCGCCACCACCACAGGAATGATGGGATGCGCCTGGCTGCCGGCATGAAAGTCGCGCAGGTCCAGCGCGTAATCCTCCACCTGCGCCCGGTCGCCCGCGCCCACGGCCCGCGCGCCCACCTTGAACTCCAGCACCACAATCGCCCGGTCGGTCAGCAGCACCACGTCGATGCGCTTTTCCAGCCGCAGCAGGTCGAACTCAAAGGCCAAGGTCCAGCCTTCGCCGCCGCATGCCCGCACCACGTTCCGCAGCAGGCTGGCCTCAACCTCCCAGGCCGCCAATTGCGCTGGCTCGCCGGAATAGCGCCGCGCCATCTGCGCCCGCGCCAGCGCCCCGGCCACCTCGGCATCACCCCGCCGCAGCAACTCGGCGCCCGAGCAGGCAAACCACGCCCTCATCCCCGCCCCCTCTCCGGCCAGGTGGCCAGCAGCAAGCTGCCGAGCATGAGGGCGAATCCAACCGCGTGCAAAACGGAAAACGCCTCGCCCAGCACGCCCACCGCCACCACCGCCGCGCTGGCCGGCAGAAACGCCGTGAACACTCCGGCCACCCCCGCCGGCACCCGTCGCAGGCCGGAATACCATAGCAGCAGGCACAGCACGCTGGCGGTCAGGCTATGCAACACCAGCAGCCCGGCCAGCCGCGCATCGGCCAGCGCCGCCACCGCGCCCAGGCCCGGCAGCGCAAAGGGCAGCAGCACCAGGGCGCTGAACACCTGCATCCACAGGCTGGCGGTGATCACCGGCACCTGGCCGGCCAGGCGCTTGGCCAGCAGCACGTAAATCGCCTCGCCACACAGCCCGGCGAAAACCAGCGCATTGCCCAGCGCGCTGCCATCGGCGGCACCGGCCCGGGCCAGGGTGAGCCCCGCCATGCCGCAACTGGCCAGCGCCACCGCCGCCCAAAGCCTTGGCGCCAAACGCTCGCGCAGCCACAGCGCGCTGCCCAGGCCCACCACGGCGGGCAGCGCCGCCAGCACCAGGCCTGCTTCCAGCGCGCTGGTATGGCGCAGCCCGGCCAGCAGCCCGGCATTGTACAGCGCGGTGCCAAACACCGCCTGCCACCACAAATTGCCCAAGGCGCGCGGCGCCACCGTCACCCGGCCTTCCCAGGCCCGCGCCAGCGGCCACAGCACCAGGCAGGCCAGGGCGCAGCGCAGGCAGGCTATCAGCGGAATCGGCAGCGCCTGGGCCAGCAGCTTGGCCACCGCCACATTGGCGCCCACCAGCGCCATGGCCGTGGCCAGTTGCAGCCAGGCCAGCCTCACCCTTCCACCCGAAACGGCGACAGCGTCGCCAAGGCCTCCATCTCGGCCAGCATCGCCGGGCGTTCCTGCTTGAGGAAATCGCTCACCGCCCGGCGCAGGCCGGGATGGGCTATCCAATGGGCGGAATAGGTGGGGCGAGGCAGGTAGCCGCGCTGAATCTTGTGCTCGCCCTGGGCGCCGGCTTCCACGCGGGGCAGCTTGTGCTCAATGGCAAAGTCGATGGCCCGATAATAGCACAGCTCGAAATGCAAAAAGGGCGCGTGCACCACGGCGCCCCAGTTGCGGCCATATAGCGCCTCGCGCCCCAGCAGGTTCAGCGCGCCCGCCACCGGCGTGCCATCCTGCTCGGCCACCATCAGCACCACCTTGTCGCCCAGCCGCTCACCCAGCATGGGCCAGAAGCGTGGCGTCAGATACGCGCTGCGACCCCATTTCTTGTCGGTGGTGGCGCGGTAGAAGCTGTGGAACGCCGCCCAGTGCCTGCTGGTGATCTCATGGCCGCGCAGCGTCTTCAGCGTATAGCCGCTGGCCGCCGCGTCGCGCCGCTCGCGCTTCACCGCCTTGCGCTTGCGGCTGTTCAACTGGACCAGAAAATCCTCAAACGTCGCATAGCCCTGGTTTTCCCAGTGGAACTGCGTGCCCAGGCGCTGCAACCAGCCGGCGGCGCCCAGCGCCTCGTACTCGGTCTCCTGGCAGAAGGTGATGTGGACCGAGGACATGTCGGCCTGCTCGCAGGCCTGGCGCAGCCCATTGGCCAGCGCCACCGCCGGCACACCACTGCCCGGCCGCACCAACAGGCGCGGCCCCGGCACCGGGCTGAACGGCGAGCAGACCTGCAACTTGGGATAATAATTGCCGCCGGCGCGTTCCAGCGCATTGGCCCAGCCATGGTCGAACACGTATTCGCCCTGGCTATGCCCCTTGGCATAGGCCGGGGCGCAGGCCTGCACCTGGCCGCTGGCATCGCGCAGCACCGCATGCTGCGGCAGCCAGCCGGCGCGCGGCGTGGCGCTGCCGCTCTCCTCCAGCGCCGCCAGAAAAGCATGGCTGACGAAGGGATTGTCATCGCCGGCGCAGGCATCCCATTCGGCCGCCGAAACCTCGGCAATGGCACGATGCAGCGTCAGGGAGAATTCGGGCGCGCTTTCAGGCATGCGGCATAGTTTGGCGCGGAAGTGGCGGGCGCAATAGCGGGGCTTTTCCGCTCGCCTCCCTGCCGGCGCCGCAGTTATCCTTCCGGGTGCGGCAAGGAGGCCACGGCATGAACGCCCGGCAGATCGACGGCTTCTTCAAATACACGCCTGAAGGCCAGGTGTTCTTTCGGTTCGGCCGGCTGGGCAGCGGCTACCAGGTACCGCCAGAGCGGGCCGCCACGCTGCGCAAACTGCTGGCGATTGGCGACACCCTGCTCATCGGCGCCCTGCTACTGGTATGGGCGGTGCGCTGGCTTGGGCATCTCGACCAAGCCGCGCTGGGCCTGCTCATCATCATCTTCGCTGCCATGGCCGGCTACCTTGGCGCCACCGGCTGGTTGCTGCGGGGCTGCCCGCGCAGTGCCGAACGCCTGACCAATGCCGATGTGCTGCGCAGCCGGGGCCGGCTGGAACCCGCCTGGGCCCTGGCGATGCTGGCGGGGATCTCTGGCCTGTTGGGCCTGGTCTGCCTATGGATGCTGGCCGACAGCCTGGCCCACCCCGGCGAGGCCACCATCATCGCGCTCGGCTTCCTGGCGCTGTGCGGCCTGGTGCTGGTCTATTCCCTCCGGCTGCAGAAGCTGCGGGAATAGCCCCCGCAACCTTCAGCCGATCTCGAACAGCCCCTCAACCTCAACCGGCGCATCCGCCGGCAGGCTGGGCACGCCAATGGTGGTGCGGGCGTGCCGGCCGGCGTCACCAAACACCGCCACGGCCAGGTCGCTGGCGCCGTTCATCACCAGGGCGTGCTGGGTGAAATCCGGCCCCGCGGCAATGAAGCCGCCCAGCCGCACCACCTTGCGCACCTTGTCCAGGTCGCCGCCGCAGGCCGCCTTCAGCTGCGCCAGCAGGTTGATGAAGCACAGTCGCGCCGCTTCCTGGCCCTGCTCCAGCGAAACCGCCTTGCCATGCTTGATATCCATGGTCGTGCCCAGCTTGCCGGTGA
>CANFIE010000202.1 GCA_947446625.1 Acetobacteraceae bacterium
CAGGGCATGCGCCATCACGTCGTTCACTGTCGCTGCCGTGCGGCCGCCGAGGAAGGCCGCCGGCGTCATCGCGTCGCGCAGCTTGGCCACACTCTCGGGCGCGCTGAGTGCGGCGATGCCCTGCCATACGCCCCAGAGCATGATGAGGATGACGGCGATGCCCTGTGCGCGTGCCGCCTTGCCGGCGCCTTGCCATGCCATGGCCGTGCTCCTCAGAACTGGAAGTACAGGAAGGGCACGGCGGCGCGGCTGTACAGCAGCACCAGGCCGAGCACGAAGCCGGCCAGCGGCGCCACCACCCAGGCGGCGCGCCAGGCTGGGTGCATCGCTTCCGGCGGGCGTTCCCAGGGCAGCCGATGCGCCAGCAGCGGCAGCGCGCAGATGACGATGGCGAGCGCGCCGGTCCACCATTGGTCCGGCATCACCTGCCAGGCAAGTGCGTCGGACAGGCCGGTGCCGTGCAGGCCAAGCATGCCGCCATAGAGCCGGAAGGCGGTTGCCAGGTCAGGTGCGCGGAAGGCAACCCAGCCGATGACAACGGCCAGCATGGTGAGCGCGACGCCAGCGGGATAGCGCATGGGGCCATGCCCGGCCGCGCGCCACCAGCGATGCAGCGCCAGCAGGCCGCCATGCCAGAAGCCCCATAGCAGGAAGGTCCAGTTGGCGCCGTGCCAGAAGCCGCCGATGACCATGGTGGCGAGCAGGTTGAGGTAGGTACGGCGTTCACCCCCGCGATTGCCGCCGAGCGAGATGTAGAGATAGTCGCGCAGGAAGCGGCTCAGCGTCATGTGCCAGCGCTGCCAGAATTGCTGGATGCTGCCGGACAGGTAGGGGAAGTTGAAGTTCTCGGGGAAGTGGAAGCCCATCATCAAGGCCAGGCCGATGGCCATGGCGGAATAGCCGGCGAAATCAAAATAGAGTTGCAGCGTATAGCCGAGCGCGCCGGTCCAGGAATCAACAAGGCTTGGCTCGGGCAGGGCGAAGACGGCATCGACCACGGGGGAGATGGTGTCGGCGAGGCCGACCTTCATGGCGAAGCCGACCATGAAGCGGCGGGCGCCGAGGCCGAATTGCGCCAGGGTGTGGGTGCGGCCCTTCAGTTCCTGCTCAATCTCGGCGTAGCGCACGATGGGGCCGGCGATGAGCTGGCTGAAGATGGCTTTGTAGGCGGCGTAGTTGACGAAGCTGCGCGAGACCGGAACATCGCCGCGCCAGACATCCACCAGGTAGCTGACCGATTGCAGCACGTAGAAGCTGAGGCCGATGGGCAGCAGGATTTCGGACCAGCCGAGCGGGGCGAGACCGATGCTGGCGAGGAGGTCATTGAACGCGCCGACGCCGAAATTGGCGTATTTGAAATAGGCCAGCACGCCGAGATTGCCGACCAGGCCGAGCTTGAGCAGCAAGGTGCCGCGTGGCGACTGCGGGCCGGCGCGGTCCATGGCCATGACGGTGGCGTAGGTGAAGACGGTAACGGCGACGAGCAGGGCGAGGAAGTCCACCCGCCACCAGGCGTAGAAACCCCAGGAGAGCAGCAGCACCGGCCAGTTCCTGTGGCGGAACGGCGTGAGGAAATACACCGCGAAGAACAACGGCAGGAACAGGAACAGGAACTCAAAACTGGCGAAGATCACGGTATGCAGCCCTTGGCGTGTGAGCGCCGCATGCGGCAGGACTCACACGCCAGCTTGGGTGAAGGGAAGCTCGGCTGGCTCAGTGGCTCCTCTCGCGGAGGCGGAGGACGGCGCGGCGACGAAGAACCCAGTAAAGGGGCGCCGCGACGAGGATGAGGCCGAAGGCGAGCACCACCAGCACCAGCAGTGGCTGGTTGGACAGCCAGTATTGCGGCCAGAGCCAGGGCGGCAGCGTGCCATGCGTGTAGGTGCTGCCGATTTTGTAGCTCTGCACCCGGCCGCCGCTGAGCAGGGCGAGGTCGCCCTGGATGCGGGCGATCTGCTCGGGGTCGCGCAGCGCGGCAACAATGGCTTCCATGCCCGCAGGGGTGGAGCCGGTGAGTGCCACCACCGAGCGGCCCGCGCGCAGCGGCGATTCAAAGGCGATCAGCGCGCCAAGGCCTTCACCCGGAACGGCAAGCTGGGACGATGCCTGCTCACGGTCCGAGCGGCGGTCGGGCGGGCCAAACAGGTTGCGGAAATCTTCCATCGCATCGGGCGGCGCCACGGAGAGGCGGTTGCCTTCGACGGCGATCGGGTTGTCGCGCAGCAGTTGCTGCAGCGCCTGCTGGCGGCCCAGCGCGCCCACCACAATGAGGTTGCGGTCGGCAACCTCGCTCAGGTTGCTGCTGCGCACCACGGTAAGGCCGGTGGCCGGATAGCCCACCAGCGCCGACATGCGGCCAATGAGGCTGAGGAAGGCGGAGAGTTCCACCGCGCTTGGCCGGTCGGGCAGCACGGCGGCGGTCTCGGCCTGGTCGGCCTGGATGGTGAAGGGGAAGCCGCTGCTGGCGAAGAATGCCAGGTTGGGCAGGGTGGTGAAGCGATGCGCGCTGCTCAGGTCGATCGTGCTGTCGGGGTCGATCGAGGCGCGGACATCGCCGGGTGCCTGGGCGCAGTCGCCGCGCGAGAGCGGGCGCATGTCGAAGCGCAGTTGAAGTTCATTCTGGCCGAACACCATCCAGGGCGGCAGACCGACGCGACTGACCGGACGATCATTGCGGCCGACCTGGCGGTTGATCCAGGACGAGAGCCAAGTGCCATCGGCAGCGCGCAGCGGGAAGCTGCGCAGGTACACGTCGTTCAGCGCCACGTCGAGGCGCGAGGCGGCAACGTCAACCGTTGGCCCCGGCGACGCGCGGAAGCGGATGTCGGCGACGAACGGGCGGTTGCGCCAGGTGTAGAGATCGGGCGCGGTGCGGAAGGGAACGGCCACCGGGCCGGGCGAGTAGCCAACGGATTGCATTTCGTTGGATTCCAGCAGATCGCCGAGCTTGACCGGGCGGTCGGCGCGCAGCCAGCGCGGCGCGTCATACGGTTGCCGGCGCGGCAGGCTGGGGGTTTGCACTACGGCGAGTTCGCCCGAGAGCGCTTCCCGCCCAACCGCCAGCGCGGTGGCGGCGGTGGCGGCTTCACTGGCCGTACGGCCGCCGACGACGAGGAAGACGCCGAACGGGTCATTCGGGTTGGGCACGAGGGTGAGGGTTGGGCCATCAAAGCGCGGCAGGGTGACGCCGGGCACCGAATCAACGCCGGTGGCGATGATGACGGCATTGCCGCGGTCTGGCGGCGAGGCGGTGACCGGGAAGCTGGCGCCGCGATAATCGGCCTGCACGGCAAACCACGAGGCCGAGATGGCGGCGGCGCGGATGGCATCATTGCCGGCGCCATCGGCGACGACGAAGGGCAGGCTGAGGGCTTCATGCAGCAGGCGCGGGTCGAAGAACGGCTCTGGCAGGCGGGCCAGGTCGCGGTTCAGCGGCAGGTGTTCCAGCGTGAGGTGGAGGGTGGATTGGTCCGAGATGGTGGACCAGAGCAGGCTGGAGGTGCCGTCATTGCATTCCACGGCGGAGCGGCCGGCGAAGCGGAAGTTGAGGCGGTTATTGTCGGCGAAATAGACCGGGTTGACCGGGAATTCCATCGGGCCAAAGCTGGAGCGCGAGCGGTCTGGCGTGATGGTGCCGACGACCTGTTCGTTCAGCGTGACCGCGATCTGGCTCATCTCGGGGATAAGCGAGGGCGAGGTGGCACCTTGCAGGACCAGGCGGGCGGAGGTGACGACCTCATCACCACGCACGCCGAACAGCACGCCCTGCAAATCCGAGCTGCCCCGCAACTGCATGGGGGCGCGCAGGCCAAGCTGGCGCAGTGTTTGCGAGACGCGGCGGGCGCCGGGGCCAGCCTCAGGCGCCAGGGTTTCGCGCGGCTGTGCCAAGGCCGAAGCCATGCCGAGCGCCAGCGTGATGAACAATGCCAGGGACCGCAGCCCGGCGAGGCCGGCGCGTTTTGCGGGGCTGCGTGCATTGTTGGCACGTGGCGCCGTGGCGGGTGCGCGGTTGCCCAGGGTGAACTGGGAACCGCCACGGAACAGACCACCTATGCTCACTGCAACCTCCTTCAGCGAACGCAGCGGACGGTCGGGGCGAATCTCGTCCCAACCCACCCAGGCGTCGGCGCGGCCAAGCACGGCTTGTACAATATGGCTTTCGTTACGCAAATCCTGTGGCGCGAACCGCAGTTGCAGGCGGTTTTCCTGCCAGCGCAAAATCTCGGCGGGCAGGGCGATATTGGTGCTGTCCACCAACAACTCCAGCGTGACCATCTGGCCAGCCTCATGATTGGCGGGGCGTGCCATGGCAATGGCGGCACCACCGAGGGAGAGGTCGATCGTTTCGCCCTGCACCAGAGTGCCATCGGCCAGGCGCAGGGTGGCGGGGACTGTGGCGAAGACGCGGGCGGCGGCGCGGACCTGCCGGCGTTCGCGGCCCACGGCCAGCCCGGCCAGCACGGTGAGCAGGCAGAGCGTGGCCCAGACCAGATTAAGTGCGTAGGCCTGGAATTCCGAGCTGCTGGGTGCGTTGGTGGCCAGGCCGTAGATGCCGGAGAGCAGGCCGACGATGAGGAAGACGGCCAGCACCATGTTGGGGCCAACGGCGCGCAGGTCGAAATAACCTTCCTCCAGCGTGCCGCCCTTGTCGGTGACGTTGAAGCGGCCGCGGCGCGGGTCAAGCAGCGTGGCGAGGGTGACCGGCAGCAGATAGACCGCCAGCACCGTTTCGTAGATTTCCGACCAGAAGCTGTGCCGCACGCTGCCCTGGACGCGGCTGGCGGTGACGACTGAATGCAGGATGTGTGGGCCGGCATAGGCCACCAGCGCCAGGGGTGAGGCGGCGATGATGTTTTCGCGCAGGAGCAGGAAGGCCAGCGGCGTGGTGAGGAAGACGAAGCGCGGCAGCGGGAAAAGATAGTGGAACATGGCCATGAAGTAGCAAAGCCGGGTGTTCCAGTTCAGCCCGCTGGTGGTGAGCGGATTTTCCAGGCGCAGGATCTGGATCATGCCACGGGCCCAGCGCATGCGCTGGCCAATGTGCAGCATCAGGCGTTCGGTGGCCAGGCCGGCGGCCAGGGGAACCTTGAGGTAGGCGGTGCGCCAGCCATTGCGCTGCATGCGCAACGAGGCGTGGCAATCCTCGGTGACGGTCTGCGTCGGCAGGCCGCCCATTTCCACCAGCGCCAGCCGACGGATGACGGCGCAGGAGCCGCAGAAGAAGGCGCCGCCCCAAAAGTCATTGCCCTGCTGGATCTGGCCGTAGAACAGCAGGCCTTCATTCGGCGTGCGCTCGGCGGTCTCCAGGTTACGCTCGAAGGGGTCGGGCGAGTAGAAATGGTGCGGGGTCTGCACCATGCACAGCTCACGGTCGCGCAGCAGCCAGCCGACGGTGAGCTTGAGGAAGGCGTTGGTGGCAACGTGGTCGCAGTCGAATACCACGATGTATTCGCCATGCGTCTCACGCAGCGCGTGGTTGATGTTGCCGGCCTTGGCGCCGCGATTATTGGGGCGGATGATGTAGCCGCAGCCCACCGCCTCGGCGAAGGCGCGGAATTCATCGCGCTTGCCGTCATCCAGGATGTAGACGTTCAGCTTGTGGCGCGGCCAGTCGAGCGCGAGCGCGGCGAAGACCGAGGGCTTCACGATGTCCAGCGCCTCGTTGTAGGTGGGGATGAAGACATCCACCACCGGCCAGGTTTCCGGGTCGGCGGGCAGGGGAACCGGCTTGCGGTCCAGCAGCCAGATGGATTGCACGTAGGAGAGCACCAGCGCCATCAGGGCATAGATTTCGGCCAGCAGCAGGCCGGTGCCGAGGAAGGTTTGCCAGAAGCCGGAGTAGTCCAGCGTATCCGTCACGCGCCAGTACATGTAGCGCAACGAGACGACGCTGGAGAGCAGCACGAGCAGGATGGTGACGGTGCGGCCCTTCGCCCGGTTGGCGACCAGCAACATCACCAGGCCGCCCAGGGCCAGCCAGGCCTGCTGGTCTTCCGCCAATGGCACCATGACCACGATGGAAAGGGCCAGCAGACCGAGGATGACGGCAATGGTGCCGCCGAGCCGGCGGCGCATGAAGGGCAGGCGTGCGAGGTTTTCCCGCGGATGAACCGCGCTTGCTTGCGTTACCATGTCGGTCGCTCCGCACCTGGCTGAAGCCGGACGGGTTCAGGGGCGCCATTCTGCAGGGTGGAGGCCAGCGGCCAGCTTGGGGCCGGGTGGCGGGTGGGCATGCCGGCCAGGGCCGGCGGCAGGTCCTTGGCGGTCTTGTCCAGGCGCCAGCGCAGGTACATCAGCCCCGCGGCTTCATTGTAGTTGCCGGCGCGGCTGTAGCGGCCGGAGACGCCGAGGCGCAGCGCCGAATCCAGCGCGTATTCCATGGTGCCGGCCACGCCACCCATCACGCCGCTTTGGCTTTGCGCGGCGTAGCGCGTGGCGGTGCCGGGCGTGGCGCTGGCCTGCAACTGGGCCTGCATCGCCGGGTCATTCGGGAAGATGGCGGACGAATGCGTGTTGAAGCGCTGCCAGCCGACCGAGGCCTGGAGGTTGGTGCTGAGGTCACCCCATTGTGCCCGCCAACTGGCCTGCATGCTGGTGCTGACCATGGCCTGCGGGCTGAAATAGCCGCCCTGGCCATAGGTGAAGTTGCCGAGATTGCGGTCGTGGTGGGTGTAGCCGACATCCGGCCCGACGGTGACTTCCTGGCCTTCGGACTGCCAGGCCTTGAGGTAGGCGCCGCCACCGAACTGCACCATGGCATTGGGCGCCACATGCGTGCCGCGTTCCACCGCCCAGGCCCCGCTGCCGTAGAAGCCGAAGCGCTCGCTGGGCGCGTAGGAGAGTTGGGCGCGCACGCCAGTGCGGGTGACGCCACCCCAACTGCGGCCGGTGCGCGTATCACGCTCGCCGGCGTAGGAGAGCATGCTTTCCGTGACCGCACGGCGTTCGGCCCGGAGGTTGAGCGAGAGGCCGCCGCCCATGGGGATGGCGAGTTCGGCCCCGCCCAGCACATTGGTGATGGGCATGCCGAGTGGGGTGGCGCCGATATCGACGCGCAGATTGTCTCGTGCATAGCCAAGGCCGAGGCTGGCGCCGGTGACCCAGTTGTTGGCGCGGCGTGTGGTGGTGCCGCCGGCCAGCGGGTTGCTGCCGAACTGCGCCGCCGTGACGGAGTTGGCGCCGAAGCCGCCATTGCTGAGCGAGACGCTGCCGGCCTGCAC
>CANFIE010000203.1 GCA_947446625.1 Acetobacteraceae bacterium
CATCAGCCCATGCGCGCCCACCGCCTGCGCCCGGCGCACCAGGTCGAAGGAAATCTCGTGGTTGTCGCGTGGCACGCCATACAGCTGGTACCAGAACACATCCGGCGCCAGGCTCGCCAGCCGCTCCATGCCCACATTGGCCACGGTTGAACTGACATAGGGAATCCGCGCCTTCTGCGCCGCCGCCGCCAGAATCGCGTCCATCTCCGGCCAGATCATGCCGATATTGCCCATCGGCGCCACGCCCACCGGCATGGCGTAGGTGCGGCCAAACAGCGTGGCGCTGGTGTTCACCTGGCTCACATCCACACCGTAGCGCGGCACAATCCGCACCGCATCCATGGCGGCGCGATTATGCTCATGGTTCGGCGCGCCATCCCCGGCGCCGCCGGCGGCAAACCAATAGGCAAAGCTCGGCGTCCGCGTCTCGGCGTGTTCCTGCAACTCCCGAAAGGTGGGGAACAGCCGGCGCAATTCCGCCGCCCTGCCGCTCAACCCGCCCTGGCCCCAACCGCTCGGCTTGCTGTTCGTCCCGCTCACGCCTGTCTCCCCGGCTTTTCTCGCGTTTCCCGGCCCGCACTCTACACACCGGGCGGGATTGAGCCAGCGGCCAGGGCGGGCTTACACTGCGCCGGAACAAGGGGAAGGAACGCGCCATGCAGGCCGATCTGGTAATTCGCAACGGCACGGTCATGGATGGCACGGGCGCCCCGGCGCGCCAAGCCGATGTTGCCATTGCCGGTGGCCGCATCGTCGCGGTCGGCCAGGTCAGCGGTCGCGGCACCGAGGAAATCGACGCCAAAGGCCTGCTCGTCACCCCCGGCTTCGTCGATATCCACACGCATTACGACGCCCAGGCGGTGTGGGACAGCCACATGGCCCCCAGCGCCTGGCACGGCGTTACCACCGGCGTCATGGGCAATTGCGGCGTTGGCTTCGCCCCCTGCAAACCGGGTGACCGCAACAAGCTGGTGGAACTGATGGAGGGCGTGGAGGACATTCCCGGCGCCGCCCTGCATGAGGGGCTGGACTGGCAATGGCAGAGCTTCCCCGAATACCTCACCGCGCTGGAACGCAAGCCGCGCGACATCGACCTTGGCGCCCTGCTGCCGCACGCCGCCGTGCGCGTCTTCGTCATGGGTGAACGCGCCTTGGCGCTGGAGCCGGCGACCGAGGCCGACATCGCCGCCATGCGCGCCATCACCACCGAGGCGATCAAGGCCGGCGCCTTCGGCATCTCCACCAGCCGCACCATCAGCCACAAGACCCTGGCCGGGGACTACACCCCCACGCTGCGCGCCCTGGAAGCCGAACTCACCGGCCTCGCACTCGGTGTGGCGGCCGGCGGCCACGGCTTCCTGGAATTCGTCTCCGACTGGCTGCAGCCCGACGCCGCCGGCGAGTTCGGCATGATGCGCCGCATCCATGAAGCCAGCGGCCGCCCGGTGGTCTTCTCCATGACAGCGCGGCACGACCGCACCGAGGTGTGGAAGGAATTGCTGGCCCTGTCGGATGCCGCCGCCGCCGAGGGCAAGTCGCTCCGCCCGGTCTTCCCGCCGCGCCCCATCGGCATCCTGCTCGGCCTGCGCGGCACGCAAAACCCGTTCAGCGGCTGCCCCTCCTACCGCGCCATCGCAGACCTGCCAGTACCCCAGCGCGTCGCCGCCATGCGAGACCCCGCGGTGCGCGCCCGCATCCTCAGCGAAGACCCGGTGAAGGACAGCATCTTCCCGCTGATCAACCGCATCGGCTACGCCCGCATGTTCCTGTTCCAGGACCCGCCGAACTACACCCCGCCGCGCGAGGCGAGCATCGAGGCCATCGCCGCCCGCGAAGGCCGCACCGCGCCGGAAGTGGCGTATGACATGCTGCTGGCCGATGACGGCAACAGCTTCATCTTCACCGCGCTGACCAACTATGCCGACTACACCGTGGATGCCAGCGCGGAATGCCTGCGCCACCCCAACACCATCATGGGGCTGAGCGACGGCGGCGCGCATGTCGGCTTCATCTCGGATGGCTCCTTCCCCAGCTTCCTGCTTACCCATTGGGGCCGCAACAAGGGCTTCGCCCTGGAAGACCTGGTGCGACGCCTCACCAGCGACACCGCCAGCGCCGCCGGCTTCTCCGACCGTGGCATCCTCGCCCCCGGCAAGCTCGCCGACGTCAACCTCATCAACTTCGACAAACTCACCCTGCGCCGGCCCGATGTGGTGGCCGACCTGCCCGCCGGCGGCAAGCGCCTGATGCAGCGCGCCGACGGCTATGTCGCCACCATCAAGACCGGTGTTGTCACCTATCGGGAAGGCGTTGCCACTGGCGCGCTGCCCGGCAAACTGCTGCGCGGAGCCGCCTGAATGTCCGAGACCATGTTCGAGAAGATCTGGCAGAAGCATCGCGTGCTGGAACGCGATGACGGCCAGACCCTGCTCTATGTCGATACCCACCTGCTGCATGATGGCGGCGCCACCGCCTTCGATGTCATCCGCAAGCGCGGCCTGAAGCCCCGCGCGCCGCAGCGCATCTTCGCCACGCCGGACCATTACGTTTCCACCAGCAGCCGCAAGCTGGAAGAAATCGAGGACCCGCGTCACCGCGACATGGTGCAGAAGCTCGACGCCAACACCCGCGAATTCGGCATCAAGCAATTCGGCCTCGGCAATCCCGGCCAGGGCATCGTGCATGTCATGGGGCCGGAACAGGGCCTCTCGCAGCCCGGCATCCTGCTGGTGTGCGGAGACAGCCACACCTCCACCCATGGCGCCGTCGGCGCGCTCGCCTTCGGCATTGGCAGCACGGAAGTGGCGCATGTGCTGGCCACGCAAACCCTGTGGCAACGCAAGCCGAAAACCATGCGCATCGCGGTGGATGGCGCGCTCGGCGCGCAGGTCACCGGCAAGGATGTCATCCTCGCCATCATCGCCAAAATCGGCGCGGCGGGCGGCACCGGCCATGTGCTGGAATACACCGGCAGTGGCATTCGCGGCCTCTCCATGGAAGGCCGCCTCACCCTCTGCAACATGTCCATCGAAGGCGGTGGCCGCGCCGGCATGGTCGCGCCGGATGACACCACCTTCCAGTACATCGCCGGCCGCCCCTACGCCCCCAAGGGCGCCGAGTGGGACGCCGCGCTGGACCGTTGGCGCGCCCTGCCTTCAGCGCCCGATGCGGTGTTCGACGCCGAGGTCACGCTCGACGGCACCGCCATCCAGCCAATGGTCACCTGGGGCAACAGCCCCGAGGATGCGCTGCCCATCGATGGCCGCATCCCCGACCCCGCCGGCGCCGTTGATACCGAGCGCCGCGAGCAGATGCAGCGCATGCTGGCCTATATGGGCCTCACCCCCGGCACGCCGCTGAACGAAATCGCCATCGACCGCGTCTTCATCGGCAGCTGCACCAACAGCCGCATCGAGGACATGCGCGCCGCCGCACACGTCGCCAAGGGCCGCAAGGTTTCCGCCGGCGTCCGCGCCTGGGTGGTGGCCGGCAGTGAAGGCGTGAAGCGCCAGGCCGAGGCCGAGGGCCTGCACGAGATCTTCCGCGCCGCCGGCTTTGAATGGCGCGAACCTGGCTGCTCCATGTGCCTCGGCACCAATGGCGATATCGCCCAGCCTGGCGAGCGTGTGGCCAGCACCAGCAACCGCAACTTCATGGGCCGCCAGGGCCCCGGCGCCCGCACCCACCTGGTCAGCCCGGCCATGGCTGCGGCGGCCGCCATCACCGGCAAGTTCACCGATGTGCGCCGCCTGCTGGCCGGAGAAGCCTGATGGAAGCCTTCCGCACTCTCGATTCCGTCGCGGTCCCGCTGCCCCGCCCGAATATCGACACCGACCAGATCATCCCCGCGCGCTACCTCTCCCGCCCGCGTGAGATCGACCACGCCGCCTTCCTGTTCCACGACGCCCGCCGCCTGCCCGATGGCGAGCAGAACCCGGAATTCGCGCTGAACCGCGAAGCCTGGCGCCCGGCGCGCATCGTGGTGGCGGGCAAGAACTTCGCCTGCGGTTCCTCGCGTGAAGCCGCGGTCTGGGCGTTGTTCGACGCCGGCTTCCGCTGCGCCATCGCGCCCAGCTTCGGCGATATTTTCCGCAACAACGGCATGAAGAACGGCCTGCTGCCGGTGGTGCTGCCCGCCGCCACGGTGGAATCCATCCTGGCCCAGCTGGAAGCCAACCCCGGCGCCCGCATCCAGGTGGACCTGCCGGCGCAAACCGTCACCGCGCCCGATGGCAGCGTGCATGCGTTTGAGGTCGATCCCTTCGCCAAGCATTGCCTGCTCGAAGGCCTGGATGATTTCGGCCTGACGCAAACCTACGAAGAAGAAATCGCCGCCTTTGAACGCCGCTTCGGCCGGGAGAATTCACGTTGAAAATCGCAGTCCTCGGGGGCGATGGCATTGGCCCGGAAGTCACCGCCCAGGCGGTCAAGGCGCTGCGCGCCGTCAGCGCCAATAACGGCCCGCAATTCGAAATGGCCGAAGCCCTGATCGGCGACGCCGCCTACGACAAATTCGGTGACCCGCTCCCCCCCGCCACGCTGGAGATGGCCAGCAAGGCCGACGCCATCCTGTTCGGCGCCGCCGGTACCTATGAGAGCGACCTGCGCCCGGCGGAATCCCGTGGTGGCCATGGCCTGCTGCGCCTGCGCAAGCACCTCGACCTCTACGCCAATTTCCGCCCCTGCTTCGCCTTCCCCGAACTGATCGGCGCTTCCACGCTGAAGCGTGAGGCGATCGAGGGCGTCGATCTCGTGGTGCTGCGCGAACTCACCGGAGACATCTACTTCGGCACCCCACGCGGCGTCTCCCGAGACGAAACCGGCCAGCGCGTTGGCATCAACACCATGCGCTACACCGAAGGCGAAATCCGCCGCGTCATGCATGCCGGCTTCAAGGCCGCCCGCCTGCGCCGCCGTAAGCTGTGCAGCGTCGACAAGGCGAATGTGCTGGAAACCAGCCAGCTCTGGCGCGACGTCGCCATCGAGGTCAGCCGCGACTACCCCGATGTGGAGCTGAAGCACGAATACGTTGACGCCATGGCCATGCACCTCATCCGCCGGCCGCGCGATTTCGACGTCATCGTCACCGGCAACATCTTTGGAGACATCCTGTCCGATGCCGCCGCCATGCTCACCGGCTCCATCGGCATGCTGCCCTCCGCCTCGCTGGGCGAAGGCGGGCGCGGCCTGTACGAACCCGTGCACGGCTCGGCACCCGACATCACCGGCAAGGACCTCGCCAATCCGCTGGCCAGCATCCTCTCGGCGGCCATGATGCTGCGCCATTCCGGCGGCATGGAAGCCGAGGCCGCGCTGGTGGAACGCGCCGTGCGCCACGTCCTCTCCGAAGGCTTCCGCACCGGCGACATCATGGAAGCCGGCGCCACCAGGCTCGGCACCCAGGCGATGGGTGACGCTGTCGCCCGCGCCATCACCCAGCTGAAAGGCTAACGCCATGTTCCGCCGCACGCTGCTTGGCGCCACGCTGGCGCTGCCTGCTCTCGCGCAAGAAGCCTGGCCCAATCGCAGCCTGCGGCTCATCGTGGCCTTCGCGGCCGGCGGCGCGGCAGACACAGCCGCCCGCACTGTGGGGCAGAAGCTGGGCGACATCCTCGGCCAGTCCGTGGTCATTGAAAACCGCACCGGTGGCAACGCCGTGGTGGCCCAGGGCGCCACCATGCAGGCCCCGAAGGATGGCTATACCTTCCTGGTCGATGCCGCCAATCAGCTCACCAACACGCCGCTGATGAAGGAACCGCCCTTCGACTACCGGCGCGACTTCGTCCCGGTCAGCCAGCTCTGCGACTTTCCGCAGGTCATCGCGGTCAAGCAGGATTTCCCGGCGCAAACCATCCAGGAATTCGTGGCCTACCTGCGCGCCAATCCCGGCCGCGTCAGCTACGGCACGCCACCCACCGCCGGCATGGCGCATCTGGCCGGCGAGGAATTCCAGCGCCGCCTCGGCGTCCGCATGGTCCACACCCCCTATCGCGGCGGCGCCGACGCGGCCCGCGACATCACCGCCGGCGTCATCGACAGCGTGCTCATCACCACCAACTCCATCCGCCCGCCGGTGCAGGCGGGCAAGGCGCGCATCCTGGCCGTCACCAGCGCCCGGCGCGTGCCCACCCTGCCCAACATACCCACCCTGGCCGAGACTGTGCTGCCCGGCTACGAGATGAATGACTGGAACGGCGTATTCGCCGCCAATGGCGTACCCACTGAGATCATCCAGCGCATGGCCGCCGCCGTGGGCCGCGCCTGCCAGGAAGCCAGCGTGCGCGAACGCATGGACGCCGCCGGCGCCATCATGGTTGGCAGCACGCCGGAAGCCTTCGCCACCTGGCTGGAACGCCAGCGCGCGCCGGTGGAGGAAGTCATCCGCGCCGCCGGCATCACCCTCGGCTGAGCCGCGCCAGCAGGTAGTCCATCTCGGCCCGGGTCTCGGCGGAAAGCTTCGGCCCCGGCGCCCGCAGTGCGGCGCTGGCAATAATGCCGCGCTGCTTCAGCACGTATTTCCGCACCACCAGCCCAATGCCCGGCTGCACCTCGGTGCGGATCAGCGGCAAATGCTTGTCGAACAGGTCCTGCGCCGCGTCGCGCTGGCCCTCGGCCATCAGCTTGCACACCGCCACCAGCATTTCGGGGAAGGCATAGCCGGTCATGATGCCATCGGCACCGCGGGCCAATTCCTCACACAAAAACTGCCCGCCATTGCCGCCCAAAATCGCAATGCGGCGCTGCTTGCCCTCGGCCTCGGCGCGGCGAATAGCGGAAAGCTTGTCCAGCCCCGGCCAATCCTCGGCCTTCAGCATCACCAGGCGCTCATCCGGCAGCAGCCGCGCAATCATCCCCGCCGTCAGCGTAATGCCGGTCTGCAGCGGAAAATCCTGCAACACAAAGGGCATGTCGCCGCAGGCATCCATGGCCTGCTGGCAATAGGCCACCACGGCGTCATCGCCCTTCAGCCCCGGCGTCGGCGCCACCATCACGCCGGCCGCACCGGCCGCAGCGGCTTCACGCGCCAGGGCGCGCATGCTCGCCAGGCCAGGCGCGCTCACGCCCACCACCACCGGCACCCGCCCAGCCACGCGGGCCAGCACGCGGCGCACCAGGGCGGCGCTCTCCTCGGCATCCAGCTTGGTCGCCTCGCCCATCATGCCCAGAATCG
>CANFIE010000204.1 GCA_947446625.1 Acetobacteraceae bacterium
ATCCGCGACTGCGGCCGACCGAAGAGCACAAACATGGGACTGCCAGAAGCACAGGGTCTTTATGACCCGCGCAACGAGCACGACGCCTGCGGCGTGGGCTTTGTCGCGAATATCAAAGGCCGCAAATCGCACGACATCATCCGCCAGGGCCTGCAAATCCTGGTGAACCTGGACCATCGCGGTGCCGTGGGCGCCGACCCGTTGATGGGCGATGGCGCCGGTATTCTGGTGCAGATGCCTGACCGCCTGCTGCGCGCCTGGGCCGATTCCCAAGGGCTGAGCCTGCCGGCGCCGGGCCGCTATGCCGTGGCCATGTGCTTCCTGCCGCCCGATGAGCGCAGCCGCCACTTCGCCACCGCCTATATCGAGCGCTACATCAGCCGCGAGGGCCAGACCCTGCTGGCCTGGCGCGACGTGCCGACCGACACCACCGGCCTGGGCGAGGCGGTGATTGAGAGCATGCCGGTGATTCGCCAGGCGATCATCGTGGCCAGCGACGATGTGGGCGACCAGGACGCCTTCGAGCGCAAGGTGCTCACCATCCGCAAGCAGGCGCTGAACAAGTTTGCCGCCACCGCCCGCGCCCGTGGGTTGCCGGGCCAGGCCGATCTCTACATCGCCTCCTTCTCCACCCGCACCATGGTGTACAAGGGCCTGCTGCTCGCGCATCAGGTTGGCACCTTCTACAAGGACCTGCAGGACCCGCTGGCCGAAAGCGCCCTGGCCATGGTGCACCAGCGCTTCAGCACCAACACCTTCCCCAGTTGGAAGTTGGCGCACCCCTATCGCTTCCTCGCCCACAACGGCGAAATCAATACGGTGCGCGGCAACGTCAACTGGATGTATGCCCGCCGCGGCGCCATGCGCTCCACCCTGCTCGGGCCTGACCTCGACAAGATGTGGCCGCTGATTCCGCACGGCCAGTCCGACACCGCCTGCATCGACAACGCGCTCGAAATCCTCGTGGCGGGCGGCTACTCGCTGGCCCATGCCATGATGATGTTGATTCCCGAGGCCTGGGCCGGCAACCCGTTGATGAGCGCCGAACGCCGCGCCTTCTACGAATACCACGCCGCGCTGATGGAACCCTGGGACGGCCCCGCCGCCATTGCCTTCACCGATGGCCGCCAGATCGGCGCCACGCTGGACCGCAACGGCCTGCGCCCGGCGCGCTACATCATCACCGATGACGACCAGGTGATTCTGGCCAGCGAAAGCGGCGTGCTGCCGGTGCCGGAGGAGCGCATCAAGCGCAAGTGGCGCCTGCAGCCCGGCAAGATGCTGCTGATCGACCTCGACGCCGGCCGCATCATCGACGACGAGGAGATCAAGCACGGGCTGGCCAGCGCCAAGCCCTATGCCGAATGGCTGGAAGACACCCAGTTCAAGCTGGCCGAGCTGCCGGAAGTGCCCGAGGACGAGGCCAGCCGCGCCAATGAGGAACCGGCCTTGCTGCGCCAGCAGCAGGCCTTCGGCTACACCCAGGAAGACACCAACTTCTTCCTGGAGCCGATGGCGCGCGACGGTGACGACCCGATCGGCTCCATGGGCACCGACACGCCGATTGCGGTGCTGAGCCGCAAGAGCAAGCTGCTGTACAACTACTTCAAGCAAAGCTTCGCCCAGGTCACCAACCCGCCGATCGACCCGATCCGCGAGGAAATGGTGATGAGCCTGGTCAGCATGATCGGGCCGCGCCCGAATCTGCTGGGGCATGAGGCCGGCGCGCATTACCGCCTGGAAGTCAGCCAGCCGGTACTGACCAATGCCGATCTGGCGAAGATCCGCGACATCTCGAACCTGGCCGGGGACGCCTTCCGCACCCACACGCTGGACGCCACCTGGCCCGCCCATGAAGGCGCCGCCGGCCTGGCCGATGCGGTGGAGCGGATGTGCAACGCCGCAACCAATGCGGTGCTGGAAGGCTACAACATTCTGGTGCTGAGCGACCGCAAGGTGAGCGCCGAGCGCATCGCCATTCCGGCGCTGCTGGCCACCGCTGCCGTGCATCACCACCTGATTCGTCAGGGGCTGCGCACCTCCACCGGGTTGGTGGTGGAAACCGGCGAAGCCCGCCAGGTGCACCATTTCTGCGTGCTGGCCGGCTTCGGCGCCGAGGCGGTGAACCCCTACCTCGCCTTTGAATCGCTGGAGCAGATTCGCCAGCGCACCGGCATGAAGCTGAAGCCCTATGAGGTGCAGAAGAACTTCATCAAGGCCATCGGCAAGGGCGTGATGAAGGTGATGTCCAAGATGGGCATCAGCACCTACCAGAGCTATTGCGGCGCGCAGATCTTCGACGCCGTGGGCCTGACCCGCGACTTCATCGAGAAGTACTTCACCGGCACCGCGACGACGATCGAGGGCGCCGGCATCGCCGAGATTGCCGAGGAAGCCGTCACCCGGCATCGCGCCGCGTTTGGCGACAACCCGATCTATCGCAACCAGCTGGATGTGGGCGGCGACTATGCCTACCGCATTCGTGGTGAGGACCATGCCTGGACGCCCGAAAGCGTGTCCAAGCTGCAGCACGCTGTGCGCGGCAACTCGCTGGACGACTACAAGGCCTTCGCCGCCACCATCAACGACCAGTCGCGTCGCCTGCTGACGCTGCGCGGCCTGATGCAGTTCAAGCCCGGCACCCCGGTGCCGTTGGCCGAGGTTGAGCCGGCGGCGGAACTGGTGAAGCGCTTCGCCACCGGCGCCATGAGCTTCGGCAGCATCAGCCGCGAGGCGCATACCACGCTGGCCATTGCGATGAACCGCATCGGCGGGCGCAGCAACACCGGCGAGGGTGGCGAGGAATCCGACCGCTACGTGCGGATGGAAAATGGCGACAGCATGCGCTCCGCCATCAAGCAGGTGGCGTCTGGCCGCTTCGGCGTCACGGCGGAATATCTCGTCAACGCCGATGATATCCAAATCAAGATGGCCCAGGGCGCCAAGCCTGGTGAGGGCGGACAGCTGCCCGGCCACAAGGTGGACAAGAACATCGCCAAGGTGCGGCATTCCACGCCGGGCGTTGGTCTCATCAGCCCGCCGCCGCACCACGATATCTACAGCATCGAGGATCTGGCGCAGCTGATCCACGACCTGAAGAACGTGAACACCAAGGCACGCATCAGCGTGAAGCTGGTGAGCGAAGTGGGCGTGGGCACGGTTGCCGCCGGCGTCTCCAAGGCGCGGGCCGACCACGTGACCATTTCAGGCTATGAGGGTGGCACCGGCGCTTCGCCGCTGACCAGCCTGACCCATGCCGGCAGCCCCTGGGAAATCGGCCTGGCGGAGACCCAGCAGACCCTGGTGCTGAACGGCCTGCGCGGCCGCATCGCCGTGCAGGTGGATGGCGGGCTGCG
Source organism: Acetobacteraceae bacterium (assembly GCA_947446625.1). Lineage (GTDB taxonomy): Bacteria > Pseudomonadota > Alphaproteobacteria > Acetobacterales > Acetobacteraceae > CAIMOR01. The sequence continues at coordinate 3,357 of CANFIE010000204.1, forward strand.
CACCGGGCGCGACGTTGCCATCGGCGCGCTGCTCGGCGCCGACGAGTTCGGTTTCGCCACCGCGCCGTTGATCTCGGCCGGCTGCATCATGATGCGCAAGTGCCACCTGAACACATGCCCGGTGGGCGTGGCGACGCAGGACCCGGTGCTGCGCGCGCGCTTCACCGGCACGCCGGAACACGTCATCAACTACTTCTTCTTCGTGGCCGAGGAACTGCGCGAGATCATGGCGCAGCTCGGCTTCCGCACCCTGGCCGAGATGACCGGCCGCGTGGACATGCTGGACATGCGCGCCGCGCTGGACCACTGGAAGGCCAAGGGCGTCGATCTCGCCCGCATCCTGTACCAGCCGGCGCAGAAGCCGGGCGTGGCCATCTTCAACGCCGAGCGCCAGGACCATGGGCTGGACCACGCGCTTGACCGCGAGCTGATTGCCGCCGCCCTGCCGGCGCTGGCGAAGGGTGAGCCGGTGCGCATCTCGCGCGGCATCACCAACGTCAACCGCACCGCGGGCGCCATGCTCTCGGGTGAGGTGGCGCGCCGCTACGGCCATGCCGGCCTGCCGGAGAACACCATCCAGGTGGCGTTCAAGGGCACGGCGGGGCAAAGCTTCGGCGCCTTCCTGGCGCGTGGCGTCACGGTGGAACTCACCGGCGACGGCAATGACTATGTCGGCAAGGGCCTGTCGGGCGGGCGCATCGTGGTGCGCCAGCCGGCCGGGCTGGAGCGTGACCCGACCAGCAACATCATCGTCGGCAACACGGTGCTGTACGGCGCCATCGCCGGTGAAGCGTATTTCGAGGGTGTGGCCGGCGAGCGTTTCGCCGTGCGCAACTCGGGCGCCGTGGCGGTGGCCGAAGGCTGCGGCGACCATGGCTGCGAATACATGACCGGTGGCACCGTGCTGGTGCTGGGTGAAACCGGGCGCAACTTCGCCGCCGGCATGTCGGGCGGCGTGGCCTATGTGTACGACGCCGACGGCCGCTTCGCCGAGCGGTGCAACACCGCCATGGTGGCGCTGGAAGCCATTGCCCCGGCCGAGCCGGGCGAGGATGCCGACAAGCCGAGCCAGCGCAGCGTGAGCGTGGAAAACAGCGGCATGGGCGACATGCTGCGGTTTGACGCCGAGCGCCTGCGCATTCTGGTGGAGCGCCACGCATTGTTGACCGGCAGCGCGCGCGCCAAGGCGCTGCTGGCGGATTGGGACCAGGCGCTGACGCGCTTCGTGAAGGTGATGCCGACCGATTACCGGCGCGCCCTGCTCGACCTGAAGGCCGAGCGGAACGCGACCCCGGCGGCAGCGGAGTAGGACGACCACCATGGGCAAGCCAACCGGATTTCTGGAAATCGAGCGGAGCGACCGCGGCTACATCAAGCCGGAGGAGCGCATCCAGAACTACAAGGAATACGTCACGCCGCTGCCGCCGGCGGCGCTGAACGCGCAGGCCTCGCGCTGCATGAATTGCGGCATTCCGTACTGCCACAATGGCTGTCCGGTGAACAACATGATCCCGGACTGGAACGACCTGGTCTATCGGGAACAGTGGCAGGCCGCGCTTGAGACGCTGCACAGCACCAACAACTTCCCGGAATTCACCGGCCGCATCTGCCCCGCCCCCTGCGAGGCCAGCTGCACGCTGAACATCCAGGACACGCCGGTCACCATCAAGTCCATCGAATGCGCCATTGTCGACAAGGGCTGGGCGGAAGGCTGGATTGTGCCGCAGGTGGCTGCGCATAAAACCGGCAAGCGCGTGGCGGTGGTGGGCAGCGGCCCGGCGGGCCTTGCGGCCTCGCAGCAACTGGCGCGTGCCGGCCACAGCGTGACGCTGTTTGAGAAGAATGACCGTGTTGGCGGGCTGATGCGCTACGGCATTCCCGACTTCAAAATGGAAAAGCACCTGATCGACCGCCGCATGCAGCAGATGCAGGCGGAGGGCGTGCAGTTCCTTACTGGCGTTGAAGTCGGCAACACCATGCCGATGGAAGTGCTGGTGCAGGGCTACCATGCGGTGGTGCTGACCGGCGGCGCCGAATGGCCGCGCGACCTGGCGGTGCCCAACCGCGAGCTGGACGGCATTCACTACGCCATGGATTTCCTGGCGCAGCAGAACAAGCGCGTAGCCGGTGACACCGAGGACCGCGCCGCGCCGCGTGGCACGCTGACCGCCAAGGGCAAGCATGTGGTGGTCATCGGCGGTGGTGACACAGGCGCCGACTGCATCGGCACCTCGGCTCGCCACGGCGCGGCTTCGATCACGCAGATCGAGATCATGCCGAAGCCGCCGGAGAAGGAGAACAAGGCGCTCTCCTGGCCCAACTGGCCCAACAAGCTGCGCACCGCCCCGGCGCATTATGAAGGCTGCGCGCGCGATTGGTCCGTGCTGACCAAGAATGCCCGTGGCGAGAACGGCAAGGTGACGGCGCTGGACTGCGTGCGCGTGGAATGGGTCAGCCAGGGCGGCCGCATGCAGATGCAGGAAGTGCCGGGCAGCGAGTTCACCTTGCAGGCGGATCTCGTGCTGCTGGCCATGGGCTTCCTGGGGCCGAAGCAGCAGGGCCTGCTGGAAGCGGCCGGCGTGAAGCTGGATGCGCGCGGCAACGTGGCCGCCAACACCGAAGACTACCGCACCAGCGTGGACAAGGTGTTCAGCGCCGGTGACATGCGCCGTGGCCAGTCGCTGGTGGTCTGGGCCATCCGCGAGGGCCGGCAATGCGCCCGCGCTGTGGATGAGTTCCTGATGGGTGAAAGCACCCTGCCGCGGTAGAGCCAGATCCGCGCAGGCAGCATCGCCGCAGCGGCGAATCAGTCTCTAATCCACACAAGGGGGCCGCAAGGCCCCCTTGCCAATTCAGCGCCCCTTGAACACCGGGGTGCGCTTTTCAACATAGGCGTTGATCCCCTCAATCCGGTCCTCGGTCGGGATCAGTTGGTAATACGCCTCAATCTCGAACAGCATGCCGCTGGCCTTGTCCATCTGCATGCCGGTCGAGATCGACTTCTTCGCCTGGCGCACGCTGATCGGCGCATTGGCGCAAATGGTCCGCGCCACGGCCAGCGCTTCCTCCAGCACAGTGCCCGGCGCGCACAGCTTGTTCACCAGGCCCCAGTCAAACGCTTCCTGCGCGGTGAAGGGGCGGCCGGTGAAGATCAACTCCTTGGCGCGGCGCTCGCCAATGCTGCGCGGCAGCATCTGCGTGCCACCACCGCCGGGCATGATGCCGCGCGTCACTTCGGTCAGCGCGAAGCGGGCGGTTTCGCTGGCGTAGGCAAAGTCGCATTGCAGCGCAATCTCCAGCCCACCGGCGAAGGCGGCGCCGTTCAGCGCGGCAATCAGCGGCGGCGGGCAGGCGCCCACGGCGCGGAAGCAGCGTTCGTACAGGTAGTGCTGGGCGCGGAAATCGGCATCGGTCATGCCGTCGCGCTCCTTCAGGTCGGCGCCGGCGCAAAAGGCGCGGTCGCCCGCTCCGGTCAGCACCACGCACCGATACGCCTCGGGCTCGGCTTCCAGCGCGCCGAACACATGGATGATCTCGCGCGCCATTTCACTGGTGAAGGCATTGGCCCGGGCCGGGCGGTTGAGCGTGACGACCAGAATGCCCTCGGCCGGTTCGGCCAGCAGCAGCGTGGTGCAGGGTTTGTCCAGGGCGGCAAGGTGCATGTGGGGTTATTCCTCCGAGGGTTGGGCGGTATCGGCGCCGCTGGGCAGCGGCGCGCCGGGTGATTGCATCCAGGCCAGGATGTCGCTGGCCACGCGGGCACGCTCGCGGTCGCGCAGCAGCAGGTGG
>CANFIE010000205.1 GCA_947446625.1 Acetobacteraceae bacterium
ATCGTCGCTGCCATCCAGGGCGCGGTCATAGGTGACGATGACGCAGACCGGTGCGTCGAATTGCCGGAAGCCGCGCAGCACCCAGTCCTGGCGCTTCGCCTTGTCGTCACGCTCGATGCCCATGGCGGCAAAGAGTTGCTTGGCGACGCCGACCTGCCTTTCGCGGTGCGGGCCGGCAAAGGCCTGGCCGGTGCGGAACTCTCGCGATTGCGGCACGCCGGCCAGCATCCGCTCGGTATTGCCGGCGCGAATGCGCTCCAGCGGTTCGCCGGTGATGACGTAGAAATTCCAGGGCTGGCTGTTCATCGAGGAGGGCGCGCGCATGGCCAGGGCGATGATCTCCTCGATCAGCACCTTGGGCACCGGCTTGGCCAGATAGCCACGGACGCTGCGGCGGCCGAGGAAGACATCATCGAATTGCATGGGCGGTCGCCTCAACTCTCGGGAGAATGGGGTAAAGCTTCGCGGCTTGCCGGGCTTTGGGCAAGGCTGGCCCGGCAGGCTGGCGGCAAAAGCGGCGAATCATCGCCGGTGGGCGGAAATCCGCCGCCGGGGCGCTTCAAGCCGGCGCCAACCCGCTCTAGCCTTGGGGCAACAAGCAACCAGTTCCGAGGAAACCACCCCCATGCTGATCCGCGCCGAAAACCTGCAGGCCGTGATGGCGCGGCTGATGCGTGCCGCCGGCACCGAGGCTGGAGCCGCCGAGATTGTGGCCACCGACCTGCTGGAAGCCAATCTGCAAGGCCATGACAGCCACGGCGTGCAACTGGCCGGGCGCTATGCGCTGAACATCCTGGCCGGCAAGCTGAAGCCGGGGGCCAATGCCCAGGTGGTGCGGCAGGACGGCGCCATCATCGTGGTGGATGGCGGCATGGGCTTTGGCCAGGTGGTGGGGCGCCAGGCGATGGAGCTGGCCATTGCCGCCGCGCGGCAATCCGGCGTGGGGCTGCTGGCGCTGCGCAATGTGCATCATTTGGGCCGCATCGGCGCCTATGGCGACTGCGCCGTGGCGGCGGGGATGCTTTCCATCCACTTCGTCAATGCCGTGACCGGCCCGGCGGTGGTGGCGCCGTTCCGCGGCAGCCAGCCGCGCTTCGGCACCAACCCCATCTGCATCGCCATTCCCGCCACCGCGCCGGGCGGCGCGCCGCTGATATTGGACTTTGCCACCAGCGCGCTTGCCATCGGCAAGGTGCGGGTGGCGCATGCCGCCGGCAAGCAGGTGCCGGAAGGCGCGCTGGTGGACCATACCGGCACCCCCACCACCGACCCCGCCAGCATGTATGGCGGCGGCCCGCGCGGCGCGCTGCTGCCCTTTGGCGGGCATAAGGGCTCGGGCCTGGCGCTGATTTGCGAAATTCTGGGCGGGGCGCTGGCCGGCGGTGGCACCAACCAGCCGGGCACGCCGAATGACCGGGGCATCGTCAACGGCATGTTCGCCATTGTGGTGGACCCGGCGCGGTTTGGTGACCTGGAGGCCTATCGGGCCGAGGCGACGGCCATGGTGGAGCACGTGAAGACCTCGGCCCCTGGTGGTGAGCAGCCGGTGCTGGTGGCCGGCGAGCAGGAGCGCATCACCAAGGCGGCGCGGCTGCGCGATGGGATTTATGTGCCGGACGCCACCTGGGAGGAACTCTGCGCCGCCGCCGCCGAGGCCGGGCTGGGCCGGGCGGAAATGACCACCCTGGCCGGGGTGTAGCACCATGCCCGCGCCGCTTGCCGGGGTGAAGGTGGTGGAGGTTGGCCAGGCGGTGGCCGCGCCGCTGGCCGGCGTGATCCTGGCCGAGCTTGGGGCAGAGGTGATCAAGGTGGAGAAGCCGGATGGCGGTGACGATGCCCGGCTCTGGGGCCCACCCTTCATTGGGGAAACCGGGCTGAGCTTCCACGCTTACAATCGCGGCAAGCGCGGCGTGACGCTGGACCTGAAGACGCCGGCCGATGTGGCGCAGCTGAAGGCGCTGGTGAAGGACGCCGATATTCTGGTGCAGAACCTGCGCCCGGGTGTGGTGGAGCAGTTGGGCATCGGGCCGGCCGATATGCTCGCGGCCAATCCGGGGCTGGTTTATTGCTCGATATGGGCCTTTGGCTATACCGGGCCGCTGCGGCTGGCGCCGGGGTTTGACCCGCTGTTGCAGGCCTATGGCGCCATGCTGAGCCTGACCGGTGGGCCGGATGAGCCGCCGACCTTTGCCGGTGCCGCCATCAACGACAAATCCACCGCCATGTGGTGCGTGATTGGCGCGCTGGCGGCACTGCGGCAGCGCGATGCCACTGGGCAGGGCTGCGTGGTGGATACCTCATTGTTCGAGAGTGCGGTGGCCTGGGCGGAAACGCCGTTGAATGCCTATCTGGCCACCGGCAAGGCGCCGGCGCGGCACGGCACCGGCAGCGCCAACCTGGTGCCGTACCAAACCTTTGAGACGGCCGACCGGCCGATTTGCATTGCCGCCGGCAACCAGCGGCTTTGGGTGAAGCTGGCCCGCGCCATGGGGCATGCCGAATGGGCCGAGGATGCGCGCTTCCGTACCGGGCGGGACCGTACCGCCAACCGCGCCGCGCTGGTGGCGGCCATGCGCCCGGTGCTGCAGCAACAGCCGCGCGAGCATTGGATGACGCTGCTGACCGCAGCAGGCGTGCCCTGCGCGCCGGTGAACGATATTGCCGAGTTGGCCGCCACGCCGCAGTTGGCGGCCATGGACCTGCTGCGGAAGATGCCGGGCAGTGATTTGCAGGTGGTTGGGCTGCCCATCTCCTTCAACGGCAAGCGGCCGCACCCGCGCAGCGCCGCGCCGACGCTGGGGCAGGACAACGCCGCGCTGCTGCCGAAGGGATAGAGCAATATCCGTTCTGATGGAATCATCCGAACGTATTTCTTGCTCTAATTTCAAATGGTTATAGAGCACTATGCGCCCGCTCAGACCAGGTCGCGCAGCGCGCGGTGGGTGTCGCTGGCGGGGTCCAGGTACTGGTCCAGAATGTCGAAGTGATGGAAGCCCGGGGAGACCAGCAGCCCCGGCTTCTGCCCCTGGCGCCACAGGTGCTGGGCGTAGCGCAGCGAATGCTCAATCCACAGCACCGGCTCGTCGCCGCCCACCACCACCCAGGTGGGGCAATGGCAGCGCAGCGGCGCCACTTCGTAGTTGTGGCGAGCGCAAAGCTCCGGCGTCAGGTGCAGTTCGGCGTCCACCGTGGTCAGCATGGCAGGCCTCGGGTCGTAGATGCCGCTGACCAGCAGGGCGCCGGAGAAGGGCTCAGCGGGTAGGCCGCGTGCTGCCCAGTCGGTGGCCAGGGCCGCCGCCACCAGGTGCGCGCCGGCGCTGTGGCCGCCGATGCTGATGCGTGCGGGGTCGCCGCCATGCGCGGCGATGTGGCGCAGCACCCATTCCACGCCGGCCAGGGCCGAAGAAACGGTGCCATCCAGCGTCACCACCGGGCAAAGGTCGTAGTTCAGCACCGCCACCAGCACGCCGCGCTTGTTCAGCTCGGTGGCGGTAAAGGCGAAGTTGCGCTTGTCCTGCGCGCGCCAGTAGCCGCCATGGATGAAGGCGAAGACCGGCCAGGGGCCGCTGCCTTCCGGCGCGTAGAGGTCGAGCGTGTTCAGCCCGGTGGGGGCGAAGGCAATCTCGGCGGTGCGGCGGGGCGAGGCCAGCGCGGCCTCGTTCTGCGGCGCGCGGCGGGCGCCGTATTGCGGGCTGTTGGGCACGCTGCGCTGCGGGTTGTACTGCGCTTCGGCTTCATCGGCGGTCAGGCCGGCCCAGGGCATTTCGGTCATGGTGGTTCCAGTGTGGTGAGCGTGTCGAAGAACAGCCGGTAGGCGGCAGGCTACTGGGCGATGTAGCCACCATCGATGACAAGTTCGGTGCCGGTGACGAAGCTGGCTTCGTCCGAGGCCAGGAACAGCACGCCATAGGCTACCTCGATCGGCTCACCGAGGCGGCGGAGCGGGGTGAGCGGGATTTTCGCCGCGCGGGTGGGCGAGTTGGTACCGCCCAGCATGGCCGGCATGTAGCCCGGATGCACCGAGTTGACCCGCACGCCCTGCGGCCCCCAGCGCACCGCCATGGCCTTGGTCAACAGCCGCACCGCACCCTTGGAGGCAGCGTAGCCCGGATGCCCCTCGGCACTGCCGACGAAGCCCATGATGGAGGAGACGTTGACGATGCTGCCGCGCCCCGCCTTGGCCATGACCTCGGCCGCCAGCGCGGTGCCGAGGTAGCTGCCGGTGGCGTTGACCGCCATCAACTGGTTCCAGCCTGCCAGCGAGGTGGTGCTGCCGACGGAGCTGCCGCTGATGCCGGCATTGTTCACCAGGATGTCGAGCCGGCCATAGGCTTCCAGCGTGGCGGCGATGAGGCGCTGCCAATCGGTCTCGGCCGAAACATCGGCCTGCACCGCCAGGGCACGGCCCTGGCCGGCGTTGATGTCGGCCGCGACGGCCTCGGCCAGGTCGAGCCGGCGGTCGGCGATGACGACAGCGGCGCCCTCGGCGGCGAAGAGCCGCGCCTCGGCCTCACCCATGCCATGCCCACCACCGGTGATGATGGCGACCTTGTCCTTCAATCGCATTGCCATGCTCCCGCCCTGTTGTCGGCATGATCCGCCAGTGGCGGGCCGGGGGCAACACGCTGCCCTACGCGGCGGGCGGCGATGATCGGCGGCTTGGAATGGCCTGGCGTCTCTGCCATCGTATCGATGATACGGGCGGTGGTGGCAGTGATGGACCTTGTCTCGGGCCGGCCGGGATGCGCGTGCCGCGCCTGCGGCATGTTGCACCCGGCATGAGAAAACACGGCCAGCTGCGGCCCGCGACCATGGCGGCGCCATCTTCCGGCGCCCCGCCGCCAGCGCTGCGCCTGGGCCGGACGCTGCTGGTGGGGGCCTGCGGCATGGCGTTGCCAATGGTGCTCCATGCCGTGCTGCTGCCGGTTTGGGGGGAGGGATCGACGCCGCTTTTCGTCGTCTTCCTGCTGTCGCTGCTGCCCGCCACCGGCGCGGCCTTTTTCTGTGCTGGCCACGGCATGCTGCGCATTGGCTACGCCATGGTCATCGTCATCGGTGGCGCCTTTCTGTCGCTGTCCCTGCATGGGGCGCGCATCTTCGGCACCGTGCCGAGCCTGGAGGCCGCGGCCGCCCCCGCCCACCCTGCCGCCGCCGGCTTCCTGCTGCCCCACGCCACGCCACGCGCCGCCCTGGCGCGAATGGTTGAGGTGCGCGTCGAGCGGCCGCGGCGTGACATGCGCGGGCGCTCCACCAGCCCCGGCAGGTTGCATGGCCGCTTCACCGTGGTGCCGGTGGTGGACTCGGCCTGGACGCCGGCGGAGCCGGTGGCCGTGGTTGCGGTGCTGGAGCATGGGCCGGATGGGGTGACCCATGCGGTGCCGGGCGCCGCCTGGGATGCCGGACGTGGTGTGCTGCGGCTGCTGCCCGAGCCGCTGCGCGACTTCGCCGTGCGGGAGGCGTTGCGCGAGGCGGGGTTGACGGCGACGCCGCATATTGTGGTTGGGCGCTGGGTAGCGGAACCGCGCTGGGCGCGGCTGGATGCCGCCATGCCGCTGCTCTGGCTGTTCGCGGCAAGCTTGTGCTGCCTGGCACTGGTGGTGCTGTCCCGCCATCCCAGGGTCGCGGCGCGGCTCGCGCCGCTGACGGCGGGCATGGGCGATTCAGCCGTGCCGCTACAGCGGGAGATCCTGCTCGGGATCGTCGCACTCACGCTGCCCTGCCTCATGGCGCTTGCGATGCGACACGCCGAGGTTGACGGCGGTGTCATGTTCATCGCCATCGCCTTTGCCGCCGTGCCGTCATTGATGATGGTGATCGGGGCCTCGCACAGGGCAACGCCAGTTGGTGTGATGGTCGCTGGCATAATCCTGGTTGTTACGCTGCCCATTGCGGTGGCGGCGCGCGGGGCGGGGCCGAATGGGCAGTTGCCCTCGGTTGTGGGGGAACGCTGGGCGGATGTGCGGGAAGCGATGGTGGTGCTTGCCGCGGGCTGGCTGCTCTGGGCCTTGAACCTGCTCATCGGGCGCCTGCTGCTGCGGCGCGGGAAAGGCGGCGCGCGACGGTGAACCAGGTGGATGGCCGTACCCTTCCCCGTGAACTCAGCCCCGTTGAAATGAGCTACCCAAATACCAAGCTGTGCCGCGCCATCGGGGCCGGCTGTGCGGCTTCGCTGCCATCGCCGATCAGCGTCTCCGCTTCCTGCCCATTCACCAGCACTTCCAGGTCTCCGGCATCAGCAGGGAAGCTGTTGTCGCCGGTGGCGCTCAGGCTGTCATCGCCTTCGCCGCCCAGCAGGCTGTCGCCATAGCCCAAGGAGACCGGATCAGTCGGCCGCCCCCGGCCCCGGCGCGCCCAGGGCCACCACAAGCCCCGCCACCACAATGGCCAGCCGCAACTGCGTCTTCTGGCCCAGCCGCACCATGCTCTGGCGCAGTTGCGTCTGCACGGTAGAGGTTTGCACCCCCAGCCGCTCGGCAATCTCCGGCACGGTCAGCCCCTCGGCCAGCAGGGCGGTGGCGCGGGCCTGGGCCGGCGTCAGCCGCAGGTGGCGCACCAGGGTCTCGGCGGTGCTGGCGCGAGCGGCCAGGTTGTGCAGGGTTACCAGAAGCAGCGCCGCCGGCCCGGGCAGCAGGGCGCATTGCAGCAGCAATACTGGCCCGCCTTCACGCGCGGTGAGGCAAACCGGGTGGGCCTGCCAGGGTTGCAGCGTGGCCTGCAGCAGCGCGGCCTCCAGCGCCGCCTGGTCGGCCGCGCGGCGCAGGACCACGCGCTCCAGCCCCGGCATGAAGGCCGGGTGGTTGCTCAGCAGCATCAGGGCGGGGGTATTGGCGTGGTGCAGCCGCGCTTCGGCCGCCAGCAGCAGGGCGGGGCCGGGCAGCGCATTCAGCATGGCCGTTGCGGTGGTCATGCAGGCAGTTAGGCTAGGGGTGGCGGCATGCGGTTGAAACCCTGGGCGGCGCCAGGGGCAGGCGGCCGCAGGGCACAGACTAGGTGTCGCTGCTATGGAGGTTGTCCCTCCGGGGCTGAGTTGGTTGGCTGTGGTTGCGAGGCCAACACCCAGCAACTCGGAGCCCCGGATGGACAGTCATGAGAATGCCCGAGCCACGGCGCGTGGTCGATTGCTGATGGTGCAGCGGCTGC
>CANFIE010000206.1 GCA_947446625.1 Acetobacteraceae bacterium
GGCAGGCGCCAGGAAGAGGCAGTTTTTGACATTACGGCAGGCTAGCAGCCCCTAACCGCTGCGGCCAAGGCCCGCTTCACCCCAGCCGGCCATATCCACCGAACTGTGACACCACATCCTCAAGCTCGGCCGGGCTGAGCAGAATGGGCTGCAGCCCCGCCCCCAGCAGCGCCAGGTATTGCCGGGCCAGGTTTTCCACTTCCATGGCCACGGCCTTGGCCCCGGCCAGGGTGCGGCCGGTGGCCAGCACGCCATGATTGGCCAGCAGCGCCGCCTTGCGCCCCGCCAGCGCCGCCACCCCGGCCAGCGCCAGCGCCTGGGTGCCAAAGGTGGCATAGTCCGAGCAGCGGATGTCGGTGCCGCCGCCCATCACAATCATGTAGTGGAAGGGTGGCAGCCCCTGCCGCGCACAGGATAGCGCCGTGGCCATGGGGCTGTGGGTATGCACCACTGCCTCCACCTCGGGTCGGGCGGCATAGACTTCGGCATGCAGCCGCCACTCACTGGAAGGCTTGCGCTTGCCGCGCAGCACCGTGCCATCGAGCGCCACCTCCACCAGATCCCCTGGAAGGGTAGCGCTGTAGGGCAGCGCCGAGGGGGTGATGAGAAACCCCCGCTTGGTCCGCGTGGACAGGTTACCGGATTTGCTGGGCATGAAGCCCAGCGCATCCAGCGCCTGGGCGGCTGCGATCAACTCACCGCGTTCGCCCTTGGCCATGGGTCAGCCCAGGCTCCGCCGGCCCACCAGCAGCGTGGCACCGGCCGCGCCGCTGGTTTCGGCATGCAGCAGCCCCGCCGCCACGGCAAAGCTTTGCCCCACGCCGCAATCCTGCGCCCCGGTGGCGCTGGTGACGCAGAACTGCCCCGCCAGCACCAGGCCACGCGCATCATACGGGTGGGTGTGTTCCGGCGTGGCCAACCCGGCCTTGATCTCGCGGGTCACCACTTCCTGGTAGCCCTCGGCCTGCAGTTGCGCGGTGAAGCCGGCCACATCGGTCATGCTGATCAGCCCTCGCGCAGCTTGCGGGCGGTCAGCGCCGCCGGGCGGGTCAGGCAGCGGTCCAGCCAGGCCTTCACCTTGGGGAAGCCGCTGAAGTCATACTTGTTGAACCAGGAGCCATAGTAGATGCCGGCCAGGTTGCAGTCGGCAATGCTGAAGGCGTTGCCCACCAGCCATTCGCGGTTGGCCAGATGGCCTTCCAGCACCGCCAGCCGCGCATCGCTGGCAGCCTTGCCGGCGGCGGCCAGGCCCGCATCGCGCTCAGCCTCGGGCTTCATGAAGGTATGCTGCGCCCATTGCATGATGTTGGGCTCGGCCTCGGTGGCGGCCCACAGCGTCCATTGCAGCACACGGGCGTGGTCGTCACCGGCCGGATTGAAGGGCGCGCCCACCTTGCTGGCAATGTGCAGGTTGATGGCGAGCGATTCGAACAGCGCCAGCCCGCCATCCTGCATGGCCGGCAGCTTGCCGTTGGGGTTCACCGCCAGATGGGCCGCGCCCTTGATCTCGGTGAACGGGGTCTGCACGTGTTCATAGGGCACGCCGGCTTCCTCGGCCGCCCACAGGCACCGAAAATTGCGCGACCGCGCGACGCCAATCAGTTTGAGCATTGTTCCACCCTCACCCTTATTCGGGCGCAAGTGTCAGGGCAGAAGCCCGGCGCTGGCAAGGGGCGCCGGGCCTCCTGCCAGTTCACATCCCGCCGATATAGTTCGGCCCGCCGCCGCCCAACCACAATCAAGCGGTCAGCCGGCGACCAAGCTCACATCCCGCCAATATAATTCGGCCCGCCGCCGCCCAACCACAATCAAGCGGTCAGGCGGCGACCAAGCTCACATCCCGCCAATATAATTCGGCCCGCCGCCGCCTTCCGGGGTGCACCAATCAATATTCTGCGTCGGGTCCTTGATGTCGCAGGTTTTGCAATGCACGCAGTTCTGCGCGTTGATGACCAGATGCGGGTTGCCCTCGGCCTCGCCGCCCACCTCATACACCCCCGCCGGGCAGAACCGGCTCTCGGGGCTGCCATAGGTGTCGTAGTTCACCGCCTTCCAGCGGCCCGGGTCGCGCAGCTTCAGGTGGGCGGGCTGGTCTTCCGCATGGTTGGTGTTGCTGAGGAACACCGAGGACAACCGGTCGAAGGTCAGCTTGCCGTCCGGCTTCGGGTAGCTCAGCTTTTCCGCCTCGCTGGCCTGCTTCAGGCTGTCGTGGTCGGCATGGTGCGTCATGGTCCAGGGCGCGCGGCCACGGAACAGATAGGTGTCCAGCCCGGCATTGATGAGCCCGCCCCACAGCCCCCACTTGGCAAAGCCGGGGCGGATATTGCGCACCTGGTACAGCTCATCCCACACCCAGCTGGCCTTCAGCGCCGCCGGATAGGCGTCCAGCACCGGCGGGCGTTCCTCGCCGGCCAGGGCCGCCGCCACGGCTTCCGCCGCCAGCATGCCGCTCTTCATGGCAGTGTGGTTGCCCTTGATCTTCGGCACGTTCAGGAAGCCAGCGGTATCGCCAATCAGCGCCCCACCCGGGAAGACCAGCTTGGGAATCGCCTGGAAGCCGCCTTCGTTCAGCGCGCGGGCGCCGTAGGAGATGCGCTTGCCGCCTTCCAGCATCTTCGCCACCGCCGGATGGGTCTTCCAGCGCTGAAACTCGTCAAACGGCGAAAGCCAGGGGTTCGGGTAGTCCAGCCCCACCACGTAGCCAAGGCTCACCAGGTTGTCGCCCAGCATATACAGCCAGGCGCCGCCGTAGGTGTCGCTCTTCACCGGCCAGCCGGCGCTGTGCCAGATGAAGCCGGGCTTGTGGTTTTCCTTCGGAATCTCCCACAGCTCCTTCATGCCCAGGCCGAAGGTCTGCGGCGCCACGCCGTCACGCAGGTTGTAGCGCTCGAACATCTGCTTGGTCAGGCTGCCGCGGCAGCCCTCGGCCAGCAGGGTATAGGTGGCGCGCAATTCCATGCCCGGCTCGAAGCCCGGTCCCCGCTCGCCCGACTTCTGGATGCCGGCCACGCCCGCGACCACACCCTTGAGCTGGCCGTCCTCCACAATCGCCTCCGAGGCGGCGAAGCCCGGGTAGATCTCCACCCCCAGCGCCTCGGCCTTGGCGCCCAGCCAGCGGCAGACATTGCCCATGCTGACAATGTAGTTGCCGTGGTTATGCATCTGCGGCGGCGTGGGCATCTTGATGGCCCGCGTCTCGGTCAGCAGCATGAAGTGGTCTTCGGTGGCCGGGGTGGCCAGCGCCGGCGGATCGTCGCGCCAGTCCGGCAGCAACTCGTCCAACGCCCGCGGCTCGAGCACCGCGCCCGAAAGGATATGGGCGCCGATCTCGCCGCCCTTCTCCACCAGGCACACCGTCAGGTCGGGGTTGATCTGCTTCAGGCGGATGGCCGCGCATAACCCGCTGGGTCCACCACCCACGATCAGCACATCGAATTCCATCGCTTCGCGCTGGATGTCGTCCTCGGCCATGGCGGCGCCTCCTTGCTTACATTTTCCCGTCTAGCTTAGGGGCGGGTTGCGCGGAACCCCGCCTGGGCCTGATATCGTGCCCATGGTGGATGTGATGACAGAGCCCGGCGACACAAGGGCGGCCCTGCTGGCGGCGTTGCGCCTGCAACTGGACTGGGGTGCCGACGAGGCCCTGGCCGAGGCAACGCTTGACCGCACCCGCCCGGCCGCCGCCGCGCCCCCGCCCCCGGCCCTGCTGAGCGCCCCGCCCGGCGCCCCACTGCCCCGCCCCAGCCTGGTGCGCGGCACCCAGGGCAGCCCGGTGCTGCCCCCCGCCGCCAGCCGCGCCGCCGAACTGGCCGCCGCCGCCAGCACGCTGGAAGAACTGCGCGAGGCCATGGCGGGCTTCGAGGCCAGCCCGTTGCGGGAAACCGCAACCAACCTGGTTTTTGCCGATGGCACGCCCGAAGCCGGGCTGATGCTGATTGGCGAAGCCCCCGGCGCCGATGAGGACCGGCTGGGCAAGCCCTTCGTCGGCGCCTCGGGCCAATTGCTGGACCGCATGTTCGCCAGCATTGGCCTGGCGCGCGAAACCGGCTTCTACATCACCAACATCCTGCCGTTCCGCCCGCCCGGCAACCGTACCCCCACCGATGGCGAGATCGCGCTTTTCCTGCCCTTCGTGCTGCGCCACATCGCCCTGGTGAAGCCGCGCCGGCTGGTGCTGCTCGGTGGCGTCTCAGCCAAGGCATTGCTGCGGGCAAAGGATGGTATTACCCGCCTGCGTGGTCGTTGGCTCGAAGTAATGATTGAAGCAGAGTCAACGCTGCCCGCCCTGGCCACGCTACATCCCGCCTACCTGCTCCGAAACCCCATCGCCAAGCGTGATGCATGGGCCGACCTGCTGCTGTTGCGGCGCACACTTGATGGAGAATGAGGCAAGCGCATTGCCCTTTTTTCGCCGCAGTTGATCAAATTTGAACCTGCTTTGCTGACACCCCGCCAGCGATACCTGCGACCCTGCGAAAAATAAGGGTTGCACAGGCGGCGCTTCAACGGCTATTGCCGCCGTCGCCATGCGAGCTACCAGCCACATGGCCCCGCGTACCTTGCGCCCACTTCTTAGTGGGATGATGCTGGGAGCGACGCTTTGGTTTGGGGCTCAGGTCCCGGCCCAGGCGGAACGGGCCGACAACCAGACCGCCATGAGCGTTCCCCGCCCCAGCACCGGAGGTGCCGTGCCGGGCTTGCCGCAGGTGTTGGCTCCGTCCGACGCCGCGCGGCTGAGACGCGTCTTCGACCTCCAGGCCCGTGGGGAGCTGGCCGGCGCGGCGCGTGAAACCGAACGCCTCGACGACCGCCGCCTGATGGGCCACGTGCTGGCCGACCGCTATCTGCGCCCGGCAGCCGAGGCCACCGCACCGCAATTGCAGATTTGGCTGAGCCATTACGCCGACCACCCGGACGCCCAGCCGCTTTACGAGCTGCTGACCCGGCGCCTGCCGCGTGGCGCCACCATGCCCGAGCCGCCGCCGGCCCCCGCCCCCCTGCCGCCCGAGGCCGAGTTGGCCCCCGAGGACCAGGACCCGGCCGCCCCGGTGCTGAGCCGCAGCCCGGCGCTGGACCGCCAGGTGCGCGACAAGGCGCGCGAGGGCAACCTGGCCATGGGCATCACCCTGATCCAGCGCGCCCGCCTCTCCCCGGCCTATGCCGCCCGGCTGAAGACCGAGCTGGCCCAAGGGCTGTTCCAGGCCGGGTTCGACGACGAGGCGTTCCGCGCCGCCGCCGAGGTGGCGCGTGGCACCGAGAACCGCGCCGCCGCCGCCTTCGTGGCCGGACTGGCCGCCTGGGGCCAGGAACGCTACGAAACCGCCCTGCCCTTCTTTGAGCGCGCCGCCCGGGCTGAATCCGCCCCCGCCCTGCGCGCCGCCGCCGCCTTCTGGACCGCCCGCGCCGCCGTGCGCAGCCGCCGGCCGCAGCTCTACGTCTCCTGGATGCTCCAGGCGGCGCAGGAACCGCGCACCTTCTACGGCCTGATCGCCCGCCGGGCGCTGGGGCTGCCCTCGGGCTTTGCCTGGGAACAGGATTTGGCCGGCGAGGCCGAAGCCGCCGCCGTGGCCGAGGTGGCCGGGGGCTGGCGCGCCCTGGCGCTGCTGCAACTGGGCCAGACCGAACGTGCCGAGGCCGAGCTGCGCCAGCTTTGGGGCCAGGCGAAGAACAACCCTGGCCTGGTGCAGGCCATGCTGGTGGTGGCCAATCAGGCTGGGCTTTCCGGCCTGGCCGCCCAACTCGCCGCCGCCTCGCAAAGCGCCGACGGCCGCCCGCGCGACTTTGCCCGCTTCCCGGTGCCGCAATTGCTGCCCCAGGGCGGCTTCCGCGTGGACCCCTCGCTGCTCTACGCCCTGGCCTTGCAGGAAAGTAACTTCGACAGCCGGGTGATCTCCCCCGCCGGTGCCCGTGGCCTGTTGCAGCTGATGCCCGCCACCGCCAGCTTCGTGGCGAATGACCCCAGCCTGCGCGGCGCCAATGTGCAGCGCCTGCACGACCCCGCCTTCAGCCTGGAGGTTGGCCAGCGCTACATCCATGTGCTGGCCCGCAATGAAGCGGTGGATGGCGACCTGGTACGCCTGCTGGCCGGCTACAATGCCGGCATTGGCAACCTTGCCAAGTGGCAGCCCGCCAATGGCCACCGCGAGGACCCGCTGCTGTTCATTGAGAGCATTCCGATCAATGAAACCCGCAACTTCGTGCAGCGCGTGCTGGCCTATTCCTGGATCTACGCCAGCCGGCTCGGCCTGCCCGCCCGCAGCCTGGACCAGTTGGCCGCCGGCGGCTTCCCCCGCTTCGCCCAGCCGGATGAAGTGACGGCCATGCTGCGCGACAGGTCGCGCCGGCTGAACTGATGCGGTAGGGTTCTCGGCAAGGAGCACAACGCCATGCCGATCGACGAAAGCCGCAAATTCCTGCCCGTGAACATCGCGGTGCTCACCGTCTCCGACACGCGAACCCTGGCCGAGGACAAGTCCGGCCAGACCTTGCAGGACCGCATCACTGCCGCCGGCCACCACTGCGTGGCGCGGCAGATTGTGCGCGACGAGGCCGACCTGATTGAACAGCTGCTGCGCGGCTGGGTGGCGGACCCGCAGGTGGACTGCGTCATCACCACCGGCGGCACCGGCATTACCGGCCGGGACGTGACGCCCGAGGCGTTCAAGCGCGTGCTGGAAAAGGAGATCGAGGGCTTTGGCGAGCTGTTCCGCATGCTCAGCTACGCCAAGATCGGCACCTCAACCATGCAGTCCCGCGCGCTCGGCGGGGTGGCGGGCGGCACTTATCTCTTCGCCCTGCCCGGCTCCACCGGCGCCTGCAAGGACGCCTGGGACGATATTTTGCTGTTCCAACTCGACTCGCGGCACCGCCCCTGCAACCTGGTGGAGCTGATGCCGCGCCTGCTGGAACACCTCAAATAAGGTTGCGCTACGCCGGAATCCGCACCGGCAGAGACGCATAGCCGCGCACGAAGGACGAGAATACCCGCTTCGGCTCGCCCACCACTTCCACCGCCGGGAAGCGCTTCAGCAGTTCTTCCCACAGAATCTTCAGCTGCAATTCCGCCAGCCGGTTGCCCACGCAGCGGTGGATGCCAAAGCCGAAGGAAATGTGCTGCCGCGGCCGCTTGCGGTCCACAA
>CANFIE010000207.1 GCA_947446625.1 Acetobacteraceae bacterium
CCCGCCGCGCCCCCGCCGCCGCCGGAACCCCCCGCCATCCTGCCGGTGCTGGACCTTGCCGTGCTCGCCGCCCTGGTTGGTGACGAGGCGGCGGTGATTGACGAATTCCTGGCCGACTACAGCGCCGCCACCATTCCCCTGGCGGCGCAACTGCGGGCAGCGGCCAGCGCCGGAGACGCCGCCACCTGCTGCCGGCTGGCCCACCGGCTGAAATCCTCCAGCCGCTCCATCGGCGCCCTGGCCCTGGGCGCGCTGTGCGCCGCGCTGGAAGCCCATGGCAAGGCCAACGCCGTCAGCGCCATCACCCAAATGCTTCCCGAATTCGAAAGCGCCCTGGCCGAATTGCAGGCCCGGATCCTGGCCCATCAGGCCAGCCCGGTGGCGCCGCCGCCCATTGCAGGTGCCCAGCCATGACCACGCTCATCATCGACGACGACCCCTTCACCCTCAAGCTGCTCACCCGCCAGCTCACCACCCTGGGGGTTGAGGATATCCACTGCTTCGAGGGGGCCGAGGCCGCGCTCAGCTTCCTGCCCGGCATCATGGCCGCCACCACGCTGGTTCTGTGCGACCTGCAAATGCCGGGCATCGATGGGGTGGAGATGCTCCGCCATCTCGGCACCATCGGCTATCCCGGCAGCCTGGTGCTGATCAGCGGTGAGGATGAACGCATCCTGCAAACCGCCGGCCTGCTGGCCAGCGGCCAGGCGCTGAACCTGCTGGGCACGCTGCACAAGCCCATCGCCACGGAACGTCTGCGCGAGATGCTGCTGCGCCACCACGCCCAGCGCCCCATCATCCAGGCCCGTGCCAGCCGCAAGGCCTATACGGCGGCGGAACTGCGCCAGGCCCTGGCCGAAGGCCAGATCACCTGCCATTTCCAGCCCAAGGTCTGCCTGGCCAGTGGCCGGCTGGTGGCGGTGGAAAGCCTGGTGCGCTGGCAGCACCCGCAGGATGGCCTGGTCTATCCAGACCAATTCATCCCGCTGGCCGAGGAAGCCGGGCTCATCACCGCGCTCACCGAGGTGGTGCTGGCCATTTCGCTGCGCCAGGCCCAGGCCTGGCAGAAACAGGGCCTCACCCTGTCGGTCGCCGTCAACGTCTCCATGGACAGTCTGGTGACGCTGGATTTCCCCGACCGCATCGCCCGCGCGCTGGAGGAAACCGGCATTCCGCCTAGCCAGCTGATCCTGGAAGTCACCGAGACCCGGCTGATGCGCGACCGCCTGGCGGCGCTGGATATCCTCGCCCGGCTGCGGCTGAAGCGCATTGGCCTGTCGATCGACGATTTCGGCACCGGCCATTCCTCCTTCGCGCAACTGCGCGACGTGCCCTTCACCGAACTGAAGATCGACCGTGGCTTCGTCCACCACGCCGCCACCGAAACCGCCCGCCGCACCATCTTCGAGGCCAGCCTGCATGCCGCCCAGGAACTGGGGCTGAAGACCGTGGCCGAGGGCGCCGAGGATCAGGCGGACTGGGATTTCCTGCGCGCCAGCGGCTGCGCCATGGTGCAGGGCTTCTTCGTCTCCCGCCCCATGCCGGGGCCGGAGATGCCAGACTGGGCCGCCGCCTGGGCGCAACGCTACTCCACCCTGGTCGCCGGGGGGTAACGGCTTGCTCCGCCTCGCCGCGCCCAACCTGTCGCGCCGCGCAACCCTGCTGGGCCTGGGCGGGCTCGGCCTCGGCCTGCTCGCCCCGTCGCGCCCGGCCCACGCCGCCGTGCCCGCGGCCGAATGGACGCTGTTCCGCCGCCGCTTCATCCAGCCCGATGGCCGCGTGCTGGACACCGGCAATGGCGGCCAGTCGCACAGCGAAGGGCAAGGCTGGGGCATGCTCTTCGCCGCCCGGTTCGACGACCGCGAGACCTTCAACCGCATCCATGCCTGGACCGCCCGCGTCCTCACCCGCCCGTCAGATGCGCTGCACGCCTGGCGCTGCGCCCCCAACACCATCCGCGTGGACGACCTCAATAACGCGACGGATGGTGACCTGCTGATCGCCTGGGCGCTGCTGGAAGCCGCCCGCCGCTGGCACGACCCCGCTTTGGCCGAAGCCGGCGCCCGCCTCGCCGCCGATATCCTCCGCCTGCTGGTGCGCGAAATCGGCCCGCACCGCGTGCTGGTGCCCGGCCTGCGCGGCTTTGAGCATCCCGACTACCTGGTGGTGAACCCCTCCTACTACGTCTTTCCGGCCTTTCCCGCCCTGGCCGCCGCCTGCCCGGATCCGGCCTGGCTGGATGTCGCCGCGCATGCCATCGGCATGTTCCGCCAGTCCCGCTTCGGCACCTGGAACCTGCCGCCCGACTGGCTGGCCATTTCCGGCCGCCCCGGCCCCGGCCGCCCGGCGCCCGGCTGGCCCAGCCGCTTCTCGTTCGACGCCGTCCGCGTGCCGCTCTACATGATCTGGGCCGGCCTCGGCGCCGAACCCGCCGTGCTCGGCGCCGCCCGGCTCTGGACCGACGCCCGCCACCGCACCATGCCCGCCTGGGTCGACCTCAACAGCGGCGAAACCCCGGGCTACACCGCGCCCAGCGGCATCGCCGCCGTGGCCCGCCTCACCATCGCCACCGCCCTGGGCCGTGGCCGCGCAACCGAACTGCCCAGCGTCGCCCTGGCCACGGACTACTACTCCGCCGCCCTCACGCTGCTCACCCACCTCGCCTGGCAGGACCGCGGCCCATGACCCGCCGCCCGGCCAAGCCCCCGGTGAACCCCTACGACATCGACCTCGCCTGGGATGAACTCTACGACGCCCAGCCCAGCCTGCCGCCGCCGCCCACCATGCCGCGCCGGCGCCGCTTTCGCGGGCTGCTGCGCTTTCTGCTGCTGCTGCTGGTGCTGGGTAGCGGCGTCGCCGGCGTCTTGGGCTTCCAGCTCTACAGCGCCACCGCCCAACTGCTCCGCGCCATCGATACCGCCGACGCCCGTGCCCTGGAGGGCCGGGTGGACTGGCCCGGCCTGCAGGACAAATTGCGCACCGACCTGGAACAGATGGCCCAGGACGCCCTGGCCCCGGCGCTCGGCGGCGCGCAACCTTCGCCCGGCGCCCGCGCCTTCCTTGGCGGCATCATCGAGGCCACGGTGGTCGCCGAGCGCCAGCCCGCGCTGCTCGCCCTCACCATCCAGGGCCGGGTCTTCCACAGCCGGCGCAACGCCCGCAACCCACCACTGGCCGAAGCGCTTGGCCCGGTCAGCCTGCTGGCCAATGGCCGTGGCGCCCAGTTGGATTTCAGCGGCGACAATTACGGCCGCAGCGCCGGCATCGGGCTGTGCCTGGGCCTGGCGCAGGGCGGCTTCACCTCGCCGCGTCTGCTCGCCCTGGCCTGGCCGGAACGGGGGCGGCGGTGTTGAGCGCGCCCCCGGCTTCAGGCCACGCCGGGCAGGGCCGGTGGCAGGCGGCCGGCCCGCAGCAGGGCGGTGGCTGCTGCCGCATCCACCGGCGGGCTGAGGTGATAGCCCTGCATCAGCCGGCAACCGGCGGCCAGCAGAAACTCCACCTGTGCCGCGCTCTCCACCGCGGTGGCCATCACGTCGATGCCCAACTCCCGTGCCAGCGCCAACGCCGCCCGCGCCAGGCTCCAGTCATGCGTTGCGCGGTTGCCGCCGGCCAGCAGCCGGGGCGCAATCTTCAGCCGGGCGAAGCCGAAGCTGCCCAACTGGTCCAACGAAAGCGGGCCAATGCCAAAATGGTCCACCACCACATGCAGCCCCAGCATGTGCATGCGGCGCAATTCCGTGCCGGGGCCGCCGGCCTGCTCGGTCACCAGCGCGTCCAGCACCTCGAAGTCCAGCCACTCCGGCGTCACGCCGTACCGCGCCATCACCGCGCCCACCTTGTCCACAAACCCGCCGGCTGGGCTGAACGAGGCCCTGGCCAGGTTGATCGCCAGCTTCACCAGCGGCACCCCGGCCTCGCGCCAGGTGGCAAGCTGGCGGCAGGCGGCTTCCAGCACCCAGAGGTCCAGTGCCGGCATCAGGCCGGATTTTTCCGCCGCCGCCATGAAGCTGCCCGGCATCAGGCGGCCCCGGCGCGGATGGTTCCAGCGCAGCAGCGCCTCCATCCCGGCAATCCGACCCTCGGGCTGGCTCACCTGCGGCTGGTAGAACAACTCCAACTCGCCCCGCCCCAGCGCGCCGCGCAATTCCTCGGCCAGGCTCACCCGCTCGCGCACCGCCGCATCCATTTCCGGCGCAAAGAAGCAATAGCGGTTGCGGCCCTCATCCTTGGCCCGATACAGCGCCGTGTCGGCCTGCATCATCAACTCATCGCCCTTGGGGTGGCCGGCCCGGCTCAGCGCAATGCCAATGCTGGCGCTCATATGCCGGTCGCGGCCGTTCAGGTGGAACGGCTTGGCCAGCATGGCCAGCAGCTTGGCCGCCACCAGCCCGCAATCGGCCGGCTCGCGCACCCGCTCCAGCAGCACGGTGAACTCGTCGCCGCCCAGCCGCGCCACCATATCGGTCTCGCGCAGGGTCTGCCGCAGCCGTCCGGCCACGGCACGCAGCAGCATGTCGCCGGCATGGTGGCCCAGCGTGTCGTTCACGTCCTTGAAGTTGTCCAGGTCCAGGAACAGCACGCCCAGCCCCTCGCCGTTGCGGCGCGCGGCGGTTACCGCCTGGGCGGTGCGTTCCGTGAAGGCGCCACGATTCGCCAACCCCGTCAGCGGGTCTATCCGCGCCAGCCGGCCCAGCCGCTGCTGCACCGCCACGGTCTCATGCGTCGCAGCAATATCCTGCGCCGCCCGCTGCACCACCAGCGCCAGCCGGCCCAGCCGGTCGGTCTCCACATAATCAAAGGCGCCCAGCCGCATCGCCTCGGCGGCGCTGGCCTCGGCGCCCGGCGGCAGCAATACCACCCAGCGCAGGTCCAGGCTGCGCGCCGCCAGGGCCTGCTCCACCGCAGCCAAGGGGTAATCCGGCGCGCTGGCATCCACCAACAACAGGCTGAACCCCGCCGCGTCCGGCGCATGCAGGCTGGCCAGGCTGCCCACCGCCTCCAGCGTCGCATGCACCTGGCCCTGGCGCAGATGCTCCACCACGGCGCTGGCCAAGGGCGCGGGTTCCAGCAGCAACACCCGCATCGGTGGCATGGCGCCAGCCCGGCTGGCATGCGTCGCCCGGGGTGTTTCCACCGCCTCTGCCCGCGCCAACCCAAGGCCAACACGCCCGTGCTGCATCGCCCCCACCGAACGTATCAAGAAAAAATGAATCTTATATTTATTTATCCAACACTAGGCGATGCAGATCAATGTCACCCCAGGATCGAAAGCCAAAAAGGCAAGGCTTGGGCCGGTAAACCACCTCATTTGCTCGGAATTGCGCCATGACTGAACCAAACCGCATCCAGCAATGGGTTTCCCGGGCCCTGCGCCGCCTGCGCCGCCATGCGGGCCTGGACTGGTCCGGCCCCCGGCTTTCCGCCGAAACCGCCGCCGGCCGTGCCACCCGTACCATGCGGCGCTTCCACCATGGCGCCGCCCTGGCCTTCGCCGCCATGCTGTGCCTGCTGGTGCTGCTGGTCATGCGCCAGGTGGCCATTGCCGATGCCGCGCTGGGCCTGGCCGCCATGGCCGGCCGCCAACCCGCCCTGGCCCTGCGCCTGGCCCAGTTGGACCCGGTGGCCGAGGCCGCCGGCCAACGCCGCGCCTTTGAGGAAACCCTGGCGACGCTGGAACAGGAATCCGCCCGCCTGCTGGCCCAGGAATACACCAGCCGGCCCGGCCCGGGGCCCGAGTTGCAACTGCTCTACGCCGGGCCCCGCTACGCGCTGAACGCCCGCCTGCAGGACCTCTTCGCCCTGGCCCACCGCCTGGCCGCCCTGCCGGCCGAAGCCGATGCCGCCCCCATGGCCGCCGCCCTGCGCCGCGAAGTGGTGGAGCAGGTGGCCGAGCGTCTCTCCCGCGCCGCCGAAATGCACCGTGCCATCGCCTCGGCCCAGGTGCAGCACATGAAGGCGCATCTGGCCCTTGGCGCCGGCCTGGCCATGCTGGTGCCGCTGCTCTGGCTGCTCGGCGGCATTCCGCTCAACGCCCGCCTTGGCCGCACCCTGGGCCTGCTGGAATGGCTGGCGGCGCGCGATGCGCTGACCGGTGCGCTGACCCATGGCGCCTTCAGCGCCCGGCTGCTGCCCCTGGTGGCCGCCGCCCGGCCCGATGCCGGCCTGGCCCTGCTGCTGCTGGACCTCGACGATTTCCGCGCCCTCAACGCCGGCAATGGCGATGCCGCCGGCGATGCCGCGCTGCGCGCCGTGGCCCGCCGGCTGCGCCAGGCCGCCGGCCCGCAGGCCCTCGTCGCCCGCCTTGGCTCCGACAGTTTCGCCGTGGCGCTGCCCGGCCTGGTGGGTGGCCACGCCGCCCTGGCCGCCCTGGCCACGCGCCTGACCGAAGCGCTGCGCCCGCCCGTGCCCTTCGCTGGCCAAATGCTGCACATCGCCGCCACCGGCGGCACCGCCCTGGCCCCGAATGACGGCACCAACCGGCACGAACTCATGCGCATGGCCAATGCCGCCCTGCACCAGGCCAAGCACGAACAGAAGGGCAGCATCCAAAGCTTCCGCACCGCAGATCCCGGCGCTCAGTCCCGCCGCCAGGCCCTGCTGCAAGCCCTGGCCACGGCAGACCTGCGCGGCGTGGAAGCCTGGCTGCAACCCCTGGTCCGCTGCTCGGACTCCGCGCCGCTGCGCTTCGAGGTTCTGGCCCGCTGGAACCACCCCACGCTCGGCCGCATCTCCCCGGCCGAGTTCCTGCCCATGGCCGAAGCCCTGGGCCGCCTGCCGCTGCTCTCGGCCCATGTCCGCAACGCCGCCTTCATGGCCATGGCGGCGCTGGACCGCGAACTGGCCGCCACCCCCGGCCTGGCGCCCACCCCCTTCGGCCTGTCCATCAACCTGGCGCCCAGTGAAATCGCCATGCCCGGCGCGGTGGCCGCGCTGCAGGCCGCCCTGGCCGCCGCCGGCCTGGCGCCACACCGCCTGACCATCGAGGTCACCGAGGAAATGCTGGTCGGCAGCGCCGACGAAGCCGCGCAGGAGGCGCTACAGGCGCTGCGCCGCCAGGGCGTGCGGCTCAACCTGGATAATTTCGGCACCGGCTTCGCCAACCTGGCGCATCTGCACCGCTTCCCGGTGGATGGCC
>CANFIE010000208.1 GCA_947446625.1 Acetobacteraceae bacterium
AAAAATTCTGGATATCTTGCAAAAGGCACAGTATCTACAAATGATGGCTATATTATAGCAATTAACGGCAGACGCTTGCGAAGTATCTTCCCTACATTAAACGGAATCAGCCAACATCCTTTTGTTGTCGAGTCAACTTTGGCTGTGGGTCCTCTTTCAATTGAAATTGATAGAGACACAGCAGAAAAAATTTCGAGATCCCTTAAGCATCGGCCTTCTGTTTTGAATAAAAATGGAGCGTCGGTTCAATCTGACACTTTTTTTAATCCCAAATTTAAGACTCTTTCAGCAGTTTGGTCTCTCGATTTTGATGAAAATATTCTATTTGATCGACCAAATCCCTCAATCATCGTTCATAATCATGCAGCCAAAAATATCATTCCTTATTCTCTGATACCTGCAAATTTGGAATTCAAAGCTAAATTAAGCAACGATTATTACACAATAGAAGAAACCAAAGGCCGCGATTGCTAGTAAAATACCGCTCCATACAGTGCCAGTCGCTCTACCCCTCCATCGCCCGCGCCGCCCGCGCCCGGCGCAGCAACCAGAAGCCAATCCCCACCGAAACCACGAACAGCCCCGCAGCCATGGCCAGCTGCCACACGCCATCCACCCGCACGCCCTTGCCCAAAAAGGCAAACACCAGGGTTTGCGGCAGGTAGCCCAGCGCGCTGGCGGCCAAATACGGCCCGGCACCAATGCCGGCCATGCCAGCCAGCAGGTTCAGCGCCAGGTTGTTGCCCAGCGGCAGC
Organism: Acetobacteraceae bacterium; assembly: GCA_947446625.1. Taxonomy (GTDB): domain Bacteria; phylum Pseudomonadota; class Alphaproteobacteria; order Acetobacterales; family Acetobacteraceae; genus CAIMOR01. Next base: position 756 of record CANFIE010000208.1, read on the forward strand.
AGCCGCAGCGCCAGCGTGGCGCCAAACGGGCTTTCCGCCAGCGCATCACGCACCGGCCGCAGCCGGCGCCCAAACCCGCCGGCCAGACGGCGCTCGGCCCAGCCCCGCGCCACCAGCCTGGCCCAGTAGAAGCTGGCCGCAGCGCCCAGCAGCGTGGCCGCCACCGCCAGCAGGCTGCCCAGCACGGCGCCATAGGCATAGCCACCCATGAAGGCCACCGCCTGGCGCGGCGCCCCAACGGCGGTCAGCGCCCCGCCCACCAGCAGAAACAGCGCAAAGCCTGAGGCACCCTTGCCCAGCAGATACTGGTCCGCCCATTCCGTGCCGGGCGCGGCGCCCATGGCGCGCAGCAGCAGCCCGGCCCCGGCCAGGCCGGCGGCCATCACCAGCGCCTTGAGGACCGCCTTCTGCCGGTCGGTCACGCGCTCTCCTGCGCGCCGCCTTGGGCTTCCACCACCGGCCGCTTCCAGCGCCGTTGCAGCCAGATAACGCCCACCAGGTCGAAGAACGCCACCGCCAGCCGGTCCAGCGTGCCGTAGTTGGAAACCCCTCGCGTCCGGTGCCGGTGGTTCACCGGCTCGCTCACCACCCGGCCGCCCTGGCGCAGCACCAGGGCAGGCAGGTAGCGGTGCATGTGGTCAAACGCCGGCAGCCGCAGGAACAACTCTCGCGGAAACAGCTTCAGCCCGCAGCCGGTATCAGGCGTGGCGTCATGCAGCAGCGCCACCCGCACCCGGTTGGCAATGCGGCTGCTGCGCCGCTTCACCCAGCTATCCTTGCGGGTGGTGCGCCAGCCGGCCACCAGAATATCATCCTGCCCGGCCTGGGCCGCCTCGGCCTCGGCCCGGCCTAGCAGGCGGGGAATATCCGCCGGGTCGTTCTGGCCATCGCCATCCAGCGTGGCAATCCAGCGCCCACGCGCCGCCCGCACCCCGGTGACAACAGCGGCGGACTGCCCACAGCTGCTGCGGTGCCGCAGCCAGCGCAGCGGCGCGCCCAGCGCTGCCTCGGCCAATTCGGCGCCGGTCGTGTCGGTGGAGCCATCGTCCACATACACAATCTCGTGCGCCACCCCGGCCAGGGCAGCCTCGATCTCCGCCACCAGGGGCGCGATGTTCGGCGCCTCATTGCGCACGGGGACAACCACTGAAACCAGTGGCGCTTGGGGATGTGGCGGCATGGCAGCGCCGCTAGCACCCCCGCCTCGGCCCGGCAAGTCATGCGGCGGTACTGACGCTTTTCTTCATGCAACCATATAGTGTGCATCATGCCCTTTGATTCCCGCACCCTGCCCGCCGCCCCCCCCCTGTCCAGCCGCAACCCCATCGCCCAGTGGCTGCTGGTGGTGGCGGGCATGGTCTGGTTCATGGTGGCGCTCGGCGGCGCCACGCGGCTCACCGGCTCGGGGCTGTCCATCATGGAATGGGCGCCCATCCGCGGCACCCTGCCACCCTGGACCCAGGCCGAATGGCAGCGCCTGTTCGCGCTGTACCAGACCATTCCGCAGTTCCAGCTGCAGAACACCCACCTGGACCTGGCCGGCTTCAAGGAGATTTTCTGGCTCGAATGGGGGCACCGGCTCTGGGGCCGGGTCATCGGCCTGGCCTTCCTGCTGCCCCTGCTCTGGTTCTGGGCCAAGGGCGCCATCCCCCGCCACCTGCTGCCCCGGCTTGGGCTGTTGTTTGTGCTGGGTGGCATGCAGGGCGCCATTGGCTGGTTCATGGTCGCCTCGGGGTTCGAGGCCGACCGCACCGCCGTCTCGCCCTATCGGCTGGTGGCGCATCTCGGCATGGCGCTGCTGCTCTACGCCGCCCTGGTCTGGACCGCGCTTTCCCTGCTGCGGCCGCAGGCAACGGCGTTGCCGGCCGCCACCGCCCGCCCGCTGCGCGGCCTGGCCCATGCCGCCAGCGCCCTGCTGGTGCTCACCATGCTGGCCGGGGGCTTCGTGGCCGGGCTGCGTGCCGGGCTTACCTACAACACCTTCCCGCTGATGGATGGCAGCCTGGTGCCCAGCGGCTATGCCATGCTCTCGCCCTGGCTGCTCAACTGGTTCGAGAACATTCCCGCCGTGCAGTTCAACCACCGCCTGCTGGCCACCCTCTCGGCCGGGCTGGCCCTGGCCACCGCCTGGTTGGGCTGGCAGCGGCTGCCGCCCGGCACCGCCCGCACCGCCTGCCTGGCCCTGGGGGGCGTGGTGGCGTTGCAATACGCGCTGGGCGTGGCCACCCTGCTGGCGGTGGTGCCGGTTTGGCTCGGCACGCTGCACCAAGCGGTGGCGGTGGGCGTGCTCTCCGCCCTGCTCCTGTTGCTGCACAGCCTGCGCCGCCCGGCGGGAGCCACCCCATGACCCATTTCGCCGAAGCCCTGCCCTTTCCGGTCTGGGCCTTTGACGCCGAATACCGGCTGAGCTTCGCCAACAGCGCCTGCTGGGCGCATGCCGGCGTGGCCCCCAACCTCTTCCCCCCTGGCACCCCGCTGGCCGAGCTCATCCGCAACTTCGCCTATCGTGGCCTGCTTGGCCCCGGCGACCCCGAGGCCCTGGCCAGCCAGCATCTGGCGCAGGACCGCACCCGCCCGCTGCGCCGCGTGCTGCGTCAGGCCAACAACCAATGCCATGAACTGCTGAGCAACCCGCTGCCCGAGGGTGGCTTCGTCGCCCTGCTGCATGACGTGACCGCCCTGGTCACCACCGGGGAACAGGCCCAGGCCCTGGCCAGCCGGCTGGAGGATGTGCTGGCCCGGCTGCATGGCGGCCTGGCGCTGTACGACCCGCAATCCCACCTGCAACTGCACAATGCCGCCTATGAACGCCTGTTAGGCCTGCCACGCGGCACGCTGCCCCCGGGCATTGCCTATACCGATGTGCTGCGCCTGCTGGCCCAGCGCGGCGAATTCGCCAATACCGACCCTGATGCCCTGCTGGCCGCCCGCAGCATGGTGGACCGCAGCAAGCCACAGCGCGTGGAACGCACCCGCCCCACCGGGCAAACCCTGCAATTGGCCAGCCAGCCGGTGGCCGAGGGTGGCTGGCTGGTTGAGGTGACCGACATCACCCCGGTGAAGCAGGCCGAGGAAGAGGCCCGGCGCCGCGCCGCGCAGTTGGATGCCGTGCTCGCCTCCCTGCCACTTGGCATCATGGTGGTGGGGCCAGACCTGCGGGTGGCCCTGTTCAACGCCCCCTGCCAGGCCATATTCGGAGAAGTTGAACTGCGCCTGGGCGAGCATCGCGAAGACCTGGCCCGCCGCCGCGCCACGGCCGGCGCCTATGGCGAAGGCGATATCGAGGCACTGACCCAGGCCAACCTCACGCCCATCAACACCCCCATGTCGGTGCGCCAGCGCATCACCCCCTCGGGCCAGGTGCTGGAAATCCGCGCCGCCCCGATGCCCGGCGGTGGCTATGTGCAGGTGATGGCAGACATCACCGCCCTGCACCGCGCCCAGGCCGAGGCCAGCCAGCGCGCCAGCATGATGCAGGTGATGCTGGACCACATGCGGCACGGCATCGCCCTGTTCGACCGCGACCGTCGCCTCATCACCAGCAATGCGCTGACCGCCCGGCTGGTAGGCCTTACGACCGAGCAGTTGCGCCCCGGTACCCACCTGGACGAGTTGCGCGCCGCCCAGGTGGCCGCCGACGAATTCGGCCCCCCGGAGCAGGCCGCCGCCCATCTGGCGGTCTCCACCCGGCACAACACCAACACCCCCTTCCGCTTCACCCGTCGCCGGCCCGACGGCACCATCCTCGACATCACCTCGGACCCCACGCCCGATGGCGGCTTCGTCCGCACCTATGTCGATATCACCGCCCGCGCCCGGGCCGAGGCCGAGGCCGAGCACCGCGCCGCCACCCTGCAGGCCATGATCGACAACCTGCGGGTCGGCATCCTGCTGTTCGGGCCTGACCGGCGGCTGCTGGCGGCAAATCCGCTGGCCGCCGGCCTGTCTGGCCTGCCGGAGAGCGCCCTGGTGCCCGGCGCCGCCCTGGCAGACCTGCTCGACCAGCAAACCGCCGCCAACGCCGCCGGCGAAACCGCGCTCTGCGAGCAACTCACCAAGCAGGCCCTGGCGCTGGACCGCAGCCAGCCGCAACGCCACATCCGCCCCACCGGCGATGGCCGCCTGCTTGAGGTGAGTTCCAGCCCGATGCCGGATGGCGGCTTCATCATCAGCCATAACGACATCACGCCGCTGGCCCGGGCCGAGGCCGAGGCCCGCCAGCAGGCCACCGCCCTGCGCACCGCACTCGACAACATGCGGCACGGCATCGCCATGTTCGACCGCGAGGGCAAGCTCATCGTGGCCAATGCCCTGGCGATGGAACTATCCGGCGCGCCGGCCGAGTTGGTGCAGCCCGGCACCACCTTCATCCAACTCTGCCGGGCTCAAGCGGCCGCCGGTGAATTCGGCGATGCCGCGACCAAGCGCGCCCTGTTTGAGCGCATTGGCGGCCCCGACCGCAGCCAGCCGATGCGCTACACCCGCACCCGCCCCAACGGCATGGTGCTGGATGTCGCCTCCGCCCCCACGCCCGATGGCGGCTTCGTCATCACCTACAGCGACATCACCGCCCGCGCCCAGGCCGAGGCCCAGGCAGCCGAACGGGCCGAAGCCCTGCAGGCCGCGCTGGACAACATGCGCCACGGCATTGCCATGTACGGGCCAGACCAGCGCCTGCGCGTGGCCAACAAGCTGGCCGCCCCAGTGATGGGCCTGCCCCAGTTGGATGAACGGGTTGGCACGCCCTTCGCCACCCTGGTGGCCGAGCAACTGGTCGTGGGCAATTTCGGCGCCGAGCCACTGGCCAGCGCCCGCGCCGCCGAAGTGATGGCCCTGGACCGCAGCAAAAACCACCAATACCAGCGCGAGTTGCCCGACGGCACCGTCATCGAGGTCACCTCCGCCCCCACCACGGATGGCGGCTTCGTGGTCACCCACGCCGACATCACCGCCCGTGCCAAGGCCGAGGCCGCCGCCGCCGAGCACACCGCCCTGCTGCAGGCCATGCAGCAGCACATCCGCCACGGCATTGCGCTGTACGGGCCGGACCGCCGGCTGATCACCTCCAACGCCCTCTTCGCCGCCCTGTGTGGCCTGCTGCCCGAGGATCTCTACCCCGGCCGCGCCTATGACAGCCTGGCCCAGGCGCAGTTCGACAACGGCGTATTCGGCCAGGGCGAAGCCGCCGACGCCGCGCTGCACGAAATGCTGACACTGGACCGCAGCAAGCCCTTCCGCCGCCTGCGCTATTGGCAGGATGGACGGGTGATGGAAATCCACTCCGCCCCCACGGCGGAAGGCGGCTTCGCCATCAGTGTGGCCGAGATCACCGAACTGGAGCAGGCCCGCGCCGCCGCCGCCAGCCGCGCCGCGCTGCTGCAGGCCACGCTCGACAACGTGCAGCACGGCATTGCGGTGTATGATGCCGGCGGGCGCCTGCTCACCTCCAACAGCCTGGCCGCCGACATGTGCGGCATTCCCCAGGCCGAGATGCGCCCCGGCCGGCTGCATGCGGAACTGCGCCAGTTGCAGGCCTCGCGCGGCGCCTATGGCACCGGGTCCGGCGCCGAAGCCCGGCTGCGCCAGGGCAATGAACGCGACTGGCACAAGCCCGCCCGCTACCAGCGCACCGACAATCTGGGCCGCGTCATCGACATCTCGGTCAACCCCATGCCCGATGGCGGCTATGTGCTGGGCTGGAGCGACATCACCGCCCTGGTGCAGGCCCAGGCCGAAGCCGCGCGCCGCGCCGACATGCTCCAGGTGATGATGGACAACATGCGGCACGGCATCTCGCTGTATGATGCCGACCAGCGCCTGGTGGCCGCCAACCACCTGGTGCCGCGGCTCAACGGCCTCTCGCCCGGCGATACCTTGCGCATTGGCCGCACCCTCACTGAATTGCTCGACGAACAACTGGCGCTCGGCCGCATCACGGCGGCGCAACGCCGGCGACAACTCACGCTGGACCGCGGCAAGCCAGACCGCATCATCGCCGCCTTCCCGAACGAGGTGGTGCTGGAAATCCGCTCCGACCCCACGCCCGATGGCGGCTTCATCATCACCCACAGCGACATCACCGAGCTGAATCAGGCCCGGGCCGAGGCACAGCGCCGCGCCGATGTGCTGCAGGTGATGCAGGACAGCATGCGCCACGGCATCGCCTTGTTCGACGCCACGCAGCACCTGCTGTCATTCAACCGCCTGGCCGCCGAATTCTCCGGCATTCCCTATGACCCCGCGCAGGCTGGCAACAGCTTCGCCAATTTTCTCAAGGCTCAGCACGCCGCCGGGTTGATGACCGCCGAGGAGATGACGCTGTCGCTGGGCTGGGACCGCCGCAAGCCGCTACGCACCCAGCGTAC
>CANFIE010000209.1 GCA_947446625.1 Acetobacteraceae bacterium
ACCGCCGCTTCCAGCTTGCCGTACAGGCCGGGGCGCTCCGGGCGCGGGCCAACAATGCTCATGTCGCCGATCAGCACGTTGAACAGCTGCGGCAGCTCGTCCAGCCGGGTCTTGCGGAGGAAGTTGCCCACGCGGGTGATGCGCGGATCACGCTTGGCGGCCCAGACCGCGCCGCTCTTGGCTTCGGCGTCCTGGCGCATGCTGCGGAACTTGTACATCACGAACAGCTCGGTGCGGTCGGCGCGCATGCGGCCCACGCGCAGCTGGCGGAAAATCGCCGGGCCGGGGCTGTCCAGCCGCACCGCCAGGGCAATCAGCGGCAGCAGCGGCAGCACCAGCGCCAGCGCAACCAGCGAAACCAAAATGTCGAAGCCCCGCTTGGCGTGCGCCACATGGGCGGGCATGTGCATGTTGTCGGTCATGGTCGGTTGCTCCGTTATGCCGGTGCCATGGCGCGGCGCCAGGGCTGTTGGGTCTGCCCCATGCTCAGCAGATACCGTGCCACGCCGAATGCACTCGCCAGGTGGCCAAAGGCCAAATAGCGCAACACCGCCAGCGGTTTTGGCGCCTTTTCGCCGCAAATCGCACCCAGCAGGGCCAGGCCGATGCCCAATGCCTCGCAAGCTGCAAGGCCGGCGAAGAACAGGCTGCCCGGCGCCAGCAGCACGCTGCCCAGCACCGCGAAACCCAGCAGAAACGGCATGGCCACGCGCAGCGCCTTGCCGGAAGCAAAGGCCAGCGCCACGCCGCCCTGGCGCGGATGCAGCAGCGCCGCCAGCCGCACCAGCTGCTGCGCGTTGCCGGCGGCAATGCGGCGGCGACGGCGGGTTTCCAGCGCCGGGTTGGCCACCTCGGCCTCCACCACGCCAATCGCCTCGTCATAGGCAATGCGCCAGCCGGCCAGATGCATGCGCAGCGGCATGATGAAATCGTCGTTGATGGTATCGGCCTCCAGCGGCGCCCAGGCCTCGCGCCGGAAGCACCAGAAGGCACCATGCAGCCCCAGCGGCGCGCCCAGCGCGGCCTCGCCCCGCTTCACCGCCACCTGGTAGCGCCAATACGCCGCCTCGCCGGCCGAACCGGGGCGCGAGAGCAGGTAGGTACCACCCACCGCGCCCAGCTTTGGGTCGGCGAAATGCGCCGCGGCCAGCCGCAGCGCGTCGGGCGGCAGCATGGCGGAAACATCGCTCAGCGCCACTACGCCTTCGGTGATCCCGCTGATCGTCTCGTTCAGCACCGCCAGCTTGCCGCGGTTGGGCCGCAGGTCGCGCACCTCAGCATGCAGCTCCAGCCCGGCCAGCGCCTCACGCGCCAACTCCACGGTCGCGTCGGAGCACCCATCGCAGGCCACCACCACCCGTAGCCGGTCGCGCGGATAGTCCAGCGCCGCCAGGTTGCGCAGCTTGGCCACGATGAACTCGGCCTCGTTATGCGCCGGCATCACCACGGTCACCAAGGGCAGCGCGGCCTCGGCCAGCGGTGCCGGCACCGGCGGCGCCTGCCGAGACAAGCGGCGCAGCAGCAGCGGCCAGCCAGCATGATGCCAGGCGGCAAGTCCCAGGGCGGAAAGCGTGGCGGTGGCAAGCATCAGGCGGCCTCCTCGGCAATCTTCAGGTAGGCGGCGGCGGCGGCGGCCAGGCTGGCATGGGCCAGCACGAAGCCACGCGGGTCACCCCCTTGGTTCGCCAGGATGGATTGCATGCCCTGTGCCAGCGCCGCCGGGTCTTCCGCCGCAACCAGCCTTGCAGAATGCGGTGCGCAGGCCGCCGGCACGCCACCCACCCGGGCGGCCACCACCGGCAGGCCGCTGGCCTGGGCTTCCAGCAGCGCCAGGGGCAGGCCCTCATTGCGGGAAGGCAGGCAGTAGGCGTCAAGCGCCTGGTAGAAGCCGGCCATATCCTGCACCAGCCCGAGGAACTTCACGCGCTGGCCCAAACCCAGCGCCGCCACCTGCTCGCGCAATGCCTGGGCCTGGCCGCCATCGCCGGCCACCGCCAGCAGGGCGTCGCCCGGCAGTTGCGCCATGGAGGCAATGGCCAAATCCACGCCCTTCACCGGCTCCAGCCGCGCCGCCACGCCGATGATCTGGCGGTCCAGCGGCAGGCCCAGCGCGGCGCGGGCGGCGGCTTTGTCGCCCGGAGTGAACCGATCAGTATCCACCCCGTTCAGCACCACGGTGGGCAGCACGCCAATGGCGGCCTGCACTGCCTCGGCCACATGCGGCGCATCGGCCACCAGCACCGGGCTGCCCAGGCGCAGAGCCAGCTTCACCACCGCGCGGCGCTTGGCGTTCTGCAAATGCCAGGCATCGTGTTCGGTGTGCAGCCGGCGCTTTACTCCGGCCAGCCGCGCCGCCACGGCGGCATACAGCAGCGGGCCAACATGGTGGGTATGCACCGCCCAGGGCTTCAACTGGCGGAACAGTGCCACCAGCCGAGGAACCAACCGGGCATCCAGCCCCGGCCGCTTGCCCAGGAACAGCAGCTGTTCCCGGTACTGTGCCAACCGAGGCCAGGCGGCCACTGCGCTGGCGTAGTCACCTTCCAGGCTCAGCACCAAGGTGGGGCGGCTGGCGGCCTGGGCGCGGGCCAGTTCCAGCGCCATCACTTCCAGCCCGCCCGGCGCCAAATGCTGCACCACGTGGATCATCGGGGCCTGCATCATCGCCTCCCTTACGCCCGGGCCATGGCCGGGATCCGGGCCAGCACCGCCAGGCCGGTCGCCTTCTCCACGTCGCGGCTGCGGCGGAAGGTGTTGTCGAAGAACTCCATCGCCGCCGCCAGCCCAACCCCCAGGCCAATGCCGGCCAGCAGGCCCACAATGGTGAAGATCAGCGCCATCGGCTTCAGCGGCGCGGTGGGCACGAAGGGGCGGTCGATGATCTTGATCCGCTCCGGCGCTTGCTGAATGGCCAGGTCGGTCGTCACCTGGGCCATCTCAAAGCGGCGGCGCAGCGTGGTCACCAGTTCGGCCTTTACCGTCACGTCGCGGTCCAGGCTGCGCAGCTGGCGTTCCACCTCGCCGCTGCCGGCAATGCGCTGTTCCACTTCCTCGATGCTGCGCCGCAGGTTGGCCACCTCGGCACGCAGATGCTCGGCCTGGTCACGCACGCTGGCCATGGCGCCAATCTGGCTGATCAGCAGCGGCTGGGCGCCCTCGGCGCGGGGCTGCGCCATGGCGGCCAGGTTCCACAGCCGGTTGGGGTCCATCGGCGGGGCGTTGTTGGCGGCTTCCACCAGGGCGCGGCGCTCATGCTCCAGCCGGTCCAGGCGGAACTGCGCGGCCTGCACGCGGGAATGGTCGTCGGTGTAGCGGGCGCGCAGCAGGGCCAGCTCGCCCATGGTGGTCACAATGTCCTGCTCCAGCCGGCCGATCACCGGGTTGGTGGCCAGCAGGCGCTCGCCAATGGCTCCCATCTCGCCCTCAAGCCCGGCCAGGCTCACTTCGCGCTCGGCCAGCTTCTCGCGCAGCTGCGCCAGGCGCTGAATGTTGATGGCGCGCAGGTCCGGCAGTTGCGCGGCGTGTTCGGTCTTGAAGGCCGAGAGCCGGGTCTCAACCTCGTTAAGCTCGCCCTGGGCCTCGTTCAGCTGACCTTCCAGAAAGCGCGTGCTGCTGCGCAGGCTGCTGTCTTCCGGCCCGCGCACCCGTTCAATGAAGCGCTCGCCAATCCGGCTCAGCACCCGGTCCATGCCGGCCGGGTTCGCGGCGCGGTAGCGCAGCTCCACCATTTCCTGGCCCACCAGCTGCACCGAGACACCGGCCGCCAGGTAGCTTACCGCCTCGCTCTGCTGGCGGTCATTGGCGTCGCGCGGGATCATCTCCAAGTCCTTCGCCACCTCGGCCAGCACGTAGCGGCTGGTCACCAGGGCGCGCAGGCCTTCCATGCGGTCGCGCAGGTTGGTGCGCACCGTCAGGTCTTCCAGGAAGGGGTTGAACTTGGCCGGGTCCTGGATCAGCACGCTCATCCGCGCCTCATAGCTGCGCGGGGCGAAGCTGCCGAGCACGGCGCCGACGATGGGCAGCACCAGAATGGGCAGGGCGATGACGTAGCGGCGGCGCCATGCGGCGGCCAGCAGCCCGTGAATGACTTCGGCCAGCGGCGGGGTGGAAACGGTGGCGGCGGTGGTCATGGTAGCTCCGGTGCCCCCCTTGCCGCGGCCCCGATATTGGGGCCTAGCGCGGCGAAGGCGGTGCTGCACCCGGAACAGCAAGGCCTGTGCCAGCATCTCGCAGCACCAAAACCTGCCCAACCGGGGCATCTCTCTCAAAACGCAATTGCACTTCGCGGAACTGGCCTTCCAACTGGCGGGCCACGGCCAGGGCGCGGCGCTGGTTCAGCAGGCTGCCATCGGTGGCCGGGGCGCTGGCACGGGCTATCACCACAACATGCGGCGCGCCTCTATTGGCGGCTGCAAATTGCAAAAGCTCGGCCCGCTGCGCCGCGTCGGGCTGCACTTCGGTACCGGCATAGCGCAGCACCATGCGGCTGGGCGGCGCCTGGTCGTTGGCGCGGGCGCGGGCGAGCATGTCGGCCACATTGGTTCGGCCTGCCCCGCCGCCGGCCTGGCCTTGGGCCAGGCTCAGGTTGCGCATCGGGTCCTCCTGGCAGGCCAGCAGCAGCAGCGGCAACATCGGCAGAAGGCGGCGCGGCATGGACCTCAAGGCTCCTGGTGGCGCAGGCCGGAAGGGGCGCTGCCCGGCCATGCTACAACGCTTCGATCAATCGTGCCGCCTGTGCCGCACGCGCGGCCCAGGATTCCGCCGCCACCGTCTGTTGCCGGGCGGGGTTGGGGCCGGAGGGCTCGGCGCGGCAGGCTTCCAGCGCGGCGGCGAACCCGGCCGCATCCTGCACCTGGGTCACCAGCCCGGCATAGGGCGCCAGGGCCGGGAAGGGCGTGCTGACAACGGGCCGCCCCGCCGCCAGGTATTCCCGCAGCTTCAACGGGTTGCAGGCGCGGATCTGCGCATTGTCCACAAAGGGGATAATCCCCGCGGTCCAGTTCTGGGCGTAGCCGGGCAGCTCGGCATGCGGCTTCGGCCCCAGCCGCACCACATTGGCCAGCCCCTCCAGCGGGGTCAGGTCGGTTTCGGCACTGGGCGCACCGATGAACAGGAAGCGCCAATGCGGCAGCAGCCGCGCCGTCTCGGCCACCAGCTTCAGGTCCAGCCACGGCGCCAGCGAGCCATAGAACCCCGCCACCGGGCCATCATCCGGCATATCGGCCGGGCGCGGCGCCGGGGTGCTGAACAGGCCGAAATCCACACCATGTTCCAGCAGCGCGGTCTTGTGCGCCGGAAACCGCGCGGCCAGCGCCGGAGACGCCGCCAGCACCAGGTCGGCGCGCTCGGCCAACTCGGCTTCCATGGCCAGCGCGGCCTTGTGGTCCACCCCGGCCAGGGCGCCGAAATCGTCACCGCAATAATACACCACCGCGCTTTCGCGGCAGGCGCCCAGGGCCTGCACGGCGGAAGGCAGGCTGGCCCACACCACCGGGCGCCGCAGCCCGGCCGAGGCGCCCCGCACCGTGCGGCCGATCAACGCCTTGTTCAGCGCCCGCGCCGCCATGCCCTGCGCCATGGGCAGCGCCAGCGGCTGCACCACGGGAAACGGCGCCTTCGGCCCCGCTACGGCCGCCACCGGCCGCGCCGCCCCGCGCAGCTTGCGCCAGGCCCGGCCCATGTCGCGGCTCGTAAACTTCGGCCGGCGCAGGCCAATGGAGTTGACCCACACCACGCCCCGGTCCCGCGCCAGATGCTGCACCAGATGCTGGGTGGAGGAGGGATGCGCCCCCCAATCCTCGCCGAACACAATCAGGTCGCGGGCCATGGGCTCACACCTCCAGCAGGCGAATGACGCGGCAGGGGTTGCCGGCGGCCAGCACCATGGAAGGCAGGCTTTTCGTCACCACGCTGCCGGCGCCCACCACCGTGCCGCGGCCAATGGTAACGCCCGCCAGCACGGTAACCCCGGTGCCGAGCCAGACATCATCCTCCAGCACAATGTCGCCGGTCTGGCTGGCGGTGCAGGGCAGGCCGGCGGCGCGGGCTTCCGGGTTCTCGGGGTGGCCGGGGTAGCCGGCCAGAAAGTTGCGGCCCGCCAGCCGCACATTGTCGCCCAGCATCACCCGGGTGCCCACGGCGATGGTGGTCTGCCAGCCGATATCCACGTTGCTGCCCACATCCAGCAACGGGGCAGGGTGGGTGCTGGGCCGCGCCGTCAGCGTGCTGGCGGCCGAAAGCCGCACATCCCGCCCCAGCCGCAGCCGCAGCGGCCCGGCAATGAAGGGCATGCCACCCTCAAGCCGCAGCCCCGGCGCCGGGGTTTCGCAGCGCGAGAGGAACAGCGGGGTCCAGTACAGCGCCCGCATGGCCTGGCTGCAGGCGCCGCGCAGGCCGGTATGCAGCGCGTACAGCGCGCTGTGCAGCGGCCGTACTACCGGCACACGGAAGCCGCGCACCGCCTGAATGCTGCGCCACGCCAGCCGGGCGGCCGGGCTTTGTTGCGCCTTGATGGTTTGCCTGAGGGCCAGCACTGCGTTCATCGTCCCATCTCCGCATCGGGTTCACGGGCCACTACGCAGCAAGCGTGCCATGCAGGCCGCCTTGCAGAATGCGAGGCGCGTTACGCCCGGATCCCCAGGATCGGCGAGCGCCGCAGCCGCGCCCGCGCCTTGCTCACCAGGCCGGGCGCCCAGCGCGCCAGCCGAGACAACTCACGCTCCACTTCCTGGCGCAGCGACGGGTTCTCCCGGTCATTCATCACCACGCCCGCCAGGCTACCGCCGGCGCGCAGCAGCTTTTCCTGCGCCTGGCGCACCTTGTCGGCCTTGGTGCGGCCGGCCAGCACCACCAGCAGCGTGGTCGGCGCCTTGGCGGCAATGGCCAGGCCCGAGGGCCCCGCCAGCGGCGCCGGGCTCAGCAGGGCCGGGGCGTCCAGCACCACCATGCCCCAGTCGCGCTGCCATTCGCTCATTTTCCACGCCAGATAGGCCGGGTCGCGCCAATCATCCCCGGCATCGGCCGGCACGCTCACCACG
>CANFIE010000210.1 GCA_947446625.1 Acetobacteraceae bacterium
ACCGCGGCGCAAATGCCCAGCACCGCCGGCAGCGGCAGGGCGTGGCTGCGCGGAATATTGGGGTTGTAGCCGAGGATGCGGAACAGCCGCACATGCCAGGGCTTGTCGTCCGGCGCGTCGATCCGGATGTTGAGGGTGAGCACCGGCGCACTGGCCACCACCGGCTTAACCGCCTGGATGCGCGCGCGCAATTTGTCGGACCCGCTGCCCCGCAGCAGCAGCATGGCGCCGGCCCCCAGCAGGAGCATGCCGGCCAGGCCGATGAAGATCGCCGGGGTCATATGGCGCCCAGCGCGTCCATCCAGGCCCGATCCAGGCCGAAATACTCCAGCCTGTCGGCAAAGCCCGGACGCAGACGCGGGGTGATGTAGCGGCCCAGCACGCGGCCGGCGCCATCCTCGCCAGTGTATTCCAGCGTGCAGACATCATTCATGGTGACGATATCGCCCTCCATGCCGCGCAGCTCGCTCACCTGGGTCACGCGGCGCTGGCCGTCGCGCATGCGCTCGATCTGGATGACGAGATCGATGGCGCTGGCGATTTGATTGCGCACCGTGCGCGGCGCCACGTTCAGGCCGCCGATCTGCACCATGTTCTCCACGCGGGCCAGGGCGTCTCGGGCGCTGTTGGCGTGGACGGTACAGATGGAACCATCATGGCCGGTGTTCATGGCCTGGAGCATGTCGAAGGCTTCGGCGCCACGGACTTCGCCCAGGATGATGCGGTCTGGCCGCATGCGCAGCGCGTTGCGCAGCAGGTCGCGCTGCGCCACTTCGCCGCGGCCTTCCAGGTTGGAGGGCCTAGTTTCCAGCCGCACCACATGCGGCTGCTGCAATTGCAATTCAGCCGCATCCTCGATGGTGACGATGCGCTCGCCATGGTCGATCAGCAGGCTCATGGCGTTGAGCAGCGTGGTTTTGCCCGAACCCGTACCGCCGGAGATGACGATGTTGAGCCGGCAGCGCGCCGCGATTTCCAGAATGCGGGCGACCGGCGGCGTCATCGAGCCATTGGCGATGAGCGAGTCGAAATCCAGCCGCTTGCGGGCAAACTTGCGAATGGAGATGCAGGGGCCATCCAGCGCCAGCGGCGGCAGCACGATGTTGACGCGGCTGCCATCCGGCAGGCGGCAATCCACCAGCGGGCTGCTTTCATCCACGCGCCGGCCGACCTGAGAGGCCATTTTCTGCGCAATGGCGGCAACCTGTTCCGAGTCACGGAAGCGCACGCCAGACAGCTTCAGCTTGCCCGAAACCTCGATGAAGACCCGGTTGGGGCCGTTCACCATGATGTCGGTGATTGTGTCGTCCTGCAGCAGCACTTCCAGCGGGCCATAGCCAACCATTTCATTGGTCAGCATCAGGGCAATCTCGGCCTGTTCGCGGGCGGTGAGTTCCACCCGCTCACGGTTGGCCAACTCATGCACCAGGCGCTCGATCTGGTCGCGCAGGATGGCGGGGGAGAGTTCGCCCACCACCATCGGGTCGACGCGCTCCATCACCTGAGTGCGCATGCGGGCCAGAATGCCGTTGCGCTCCCAGTCCATGCCGAAGCCAAGGTCGAGGTCCTGGTCCAGCAGGGCGGGCACGCGGGCGGGTGCTTCCACCGGCGCCGCCGGCGCCTGGAAACCGGCGCCGCGCCGGCCAAAGGCCCTCACAGTTTGAACAGCCGCTTGAACAGGTTGGGCCGCTTGTGGCCGTGGCCGGTGCCCGAGATTTCCTGGGTCAACGGCGCCAGCGCCCGGCGGAACACCGAGCTGACATCCACCACGGGCTTGCCCTCGTTCAGCGCCTTGGCCACCGGCTTCGGCAGGTCGGGGATCACGCAGTCAGGGTCGGCGCCCAGGCCTTCGCGAATCAGCGCGGCGCTGAGCGCACCCGGCATGCCGGCGCGGTTGAGCACCGTGAGGGTGCGCCCTGCCCCGGCCATCTGGCCGATCATGCGGCGGGCGGCCTCGGCGTCTCGCAAACCGCCGAGATCCGGTCCGAACACCACCAGCGCCTGCCGCGCCAGGGAGAGCACGGCGCGCTCGGCGCCCTGCGGCGGCATTGGCAGGTCGATAACGATTTGGTTGAAGCGGCGGGACATGAGGTCAAGCAGCGTGGTCACGCCGGCCGCCGTGGGGTTGGGGTCGGTGTCCAACCCCTCATCGGCGGCGAAGATGCGCAGCCTGTCGCCGAATGGCACCGCGATGCGGTCCAGGTACAGGGCGTCGATCCGCTCCGGCCGTTCCAGCGCCGAGCGCAGGCCGTTGCTGGCGCGCAAGCCCAGCAGCATGGCGGCATGGCCACCGCGCATGTGCAAATCAAGCAATGCCACATGGCCGCGGGTGGTGGCGCCCAGTTGCAAGGCCAGGTTCACCGCCAGGGTGGTGCCGCCCACGCCGCCCTTGGCGCCGCACACGGCCACAATGCGCCCACCGCGCTGGTCGAAGCTGTCCACCTCGTCGCCGGTCAGCAACGGGGCGAGCAGGTTCAGCACGCGGTCACGCGTCAGCGGCGTGGCCAGGTATTCGGCGGCGCCGAGGTCTCGGGTGACCTGACGGTAGAAATCAATGTCGTTCTGGCCGCCAATGACGGCGACGCGGGCATCAGGCGCGCAAACCAGCGAGAGCGCCTCCAGCGCCTCCAGCGGGTCTGAATCGCCGGTGATGTCCACCAGCATCAGTCGAGGGGATTCCTCGCGCTCCAACGCACGAATGGCGGCCCGGATGCCACCGCGCCGGATATCCGGCGCGGGAAGCAGTTCAACCAGGCCACCACGCAGTGCAGATTCGCTGTTCTCGTCAGTAACAAAGGCGAGAAACGGCGGGCGGTCGATCCGGCCATCCGGCGCCCCGAGGGACGCCGAACGATCGGAGGTCACGTCATCGGGGGGCATTGGCTCCCCCGGTCGCGCCCGGCGAGGCGGTGAGCCCCAACAGGCCGACCTGCGAGGCGGTCACGCGCTGCAGCTGGGCGCGATTGCCGGTCTGCAGGCGTTCGATCGGGCGGGCGGCCAGGGCGCCGACCGAACCGGTCGACTCCTTGCCGCGGGTCAGGTCGCCCTGGTCAGCGACCATGGCGCGCAGATTGGCGTCATTGGCGCCGGTGGCACGCCAGGTGCCGGGGCGGTCCATGGGGTCGTTCATGCAGCCGCTGAGCAGGGCGGCAGAGCCGAGGAGGAGGAGTGAACGGATGCGCATCAGACTCACTCCACCATGAAGCCGGCGTTGACCGCCGGACGGTTGGCCGGGGCAGCACCACCACGGGCGACCTGGCGACGGAACAGGATACGATCAAGGTCAGTGGCCGGGCGGAAGCCATCGGTCGGCGCCGCCATGGCACCCGGGTTGGACACCGGGTTCACGATGTAGGGCGTGACGATGATGACGAGTTCCGTCTCCGAGCGCTGGAACTGCTCAGACCGGAACAGCGCGCCCAGGACCGGCATCTCCTCGATGCCCTGGATGCCCTGGCCGAACTGGTTGCTGTTGCGCTGCAACAGGCCGGCAATGGCGAAGCTCTGGCCGCTGCCGAGTTCGATCGTGGTCTCGGCGCGACGCACGGTGAGCGCCGGGATGGTGACGGTGGCGCCATTGGCCCCCAGCGGCACGGAAACCGAGCCAGTGGTGGAGAGTTCGCTCACTTCAGGCCGCACGCGCAGGTTCAGCCGGTCCGGCGCCATGACGGTGGGGACGAAGGAGAGGCTGACACCGTACTGCTTGAACTCAACGCTGATCTGGCCGGTGATGGAGCCGGCGACCGGGATGGGATATTCGCCACCGGCCAGGAAGCTGGCGGCTTCACCGGACTGCGCGGTCAGGTTCGGTTCCGCCAGAATGCTGATGAGGCGGTCCGAGGCCAGCAGGTCCACCAGGGCGTTCAGGTCGAACCGGCGGCCATTATAGCCAGCGGTGAGGCGACCCGAGGTGGTGACGTTGCTGATGAGCGAGCCGATATTGGCATAGCCCAGCGAGAAATTCGTCGCCTGGCCGATGGCCGACCAGTTCAGGCCGAACTCACGGGTCAGCGTGCGGGAGATTTCCGCCACGCGGACGCGCAGGTTGACCTGAGTGGAGGACAGCACCGACAGGTTGTTGATGACATGGCCTTCATCGCCGGCGAAGGCGCGGGCAATGCCCTCGGCGCGCTGCGCATCAAGCGCATTGGCGACGCTGCCGGACAGGATGTAGCCACCCGGCGTGGCCGCGACATTCACGTTGCCACGCACGGAGCCGCGCACGGCCACGGCAACCGCACGGGTCGGCGGCAGGCCTTCACCGGTGGGGCCAACGGCGGCGGCGGGCGCGATGCGCGCGGCGCCACGCACCGTCACGTCCAGCTCGGCCACGGCGCGGCCGTCTTCCGAGGTGGCGACGACCGTGGTGCGGCCGGGCTCAACGCCCATGACGAAGAGGCTGGTGGGCGAGGTGGGCTGCACCCGGGCCACGCGCGGGTCAGCCGCGATGACCGTGGCGGCGGCACGCGGCAGCGTCACCATGCGACCATTGCCCTGCTCAAGCGTCAGGCCAAGGTGCATGCTGCCCGGCGGGGCCGGCTGCGCCAGATTTTGCAGCGCCTGAGCGAATTGCTGCGCCGGGGCCTGCGCTTCCTGCTGGCCGGCACGGCCATTGGCCCGCACGGGCGGCAGGGCGCGCAGCATGGGCTGCTGGCGCGCGGCGGCAGGTTGTTGTGGCAGCGCGGTTTGCGCCTGTGCATGGCCCGCCATGACCGGCAGAGCCAGAAGGGCGGCCAAGCTTCGGCCTTTCACCCAGGTTTTCATCGGAAAAGCACCTCGCTTGAACTGTTGCCTTGAATAAGACGCATCCTCGGTGCCGCGACGGGCTCATCGCCACGCAACGCCGGAGAAACGTCTGCTCCGGTAAGCGTCGAGGGCCGCCGAGCCGAAGGAGTCGTCGTCGCATCTATCGACCGAACCGTCAGGGTCAGCCGGCCGAGTCGCTGCGCCACTGCGACATGTTCGGCTTCTTCAGGTGTAACTTCAAGAGTTACTGTGTGCGCACCGCGCTGGGCGCGGCTTTCCTGGGCTACCAACTGGGAACCGAGGGTGAGTTGCTGGTCCACGGCAATAACGCGGACCGCGGTCAACACCGTTTCTCCCACGACTCTGCGGCCGGTGGGGGACCGATCGCTCTCCAGTTCCTGGGTCAGGATCACATCCACCAGGTCGCCAGGCGCAATGAGGCCAGCGGCACCGGTGGTGGTATCGACACCCACCGAGACCGCGCGAGTGCCGGGGCGCATGACGGCGGCGAGGAAGCCACGGTCGCGCGGGCGAACCACGTCGTCCCGGCCAATCACCTCACCGGGGGCGATGAAGCGGCGCAGCATGGCGCCGCGCAATTCGGCACGTTGGTCGGTGCCCGAGACCAGCGCATTGGCGGGCACATTGCCAGCGGGCACTTCCTGTTCGCGGAAGTCGTCATCGTCGATCAAGGTGCCGGCCTGCAAGGCGGCGGCGGCAACGATGACCTTGACCATCGCCGGCGGCGCCTCAGCCACCACGGGCACCACTTCGGGCGCCGGCGGCAGGGCCGAGAGGTAGGCAATATAAGCCAGACCGCTGCCACCAAGCAGCAGGATCAGGGCGGCAATCAAGCGCATTCCCATGGTCAGCCTTCCGGTTGCAGAAGTACAAGACAGGCAGCAGTCGCAATGGCGACGCCGTATGGCAGCGGCCCGCCGCGGCGCATGCGCCAAACTTCCGTTGCGGCGATTCGGGCAAGCAGGCCATGACCGCGCCCCCGCGCCGCCATGCGGGGCTGCGCCCGCCGCAACACCAGATAGACCAACCCGAGCACCCCGCCGAAAATGGCCGTTGCCATCAACAAGCGGTAGCTATCAAGCGGCGATAACCCGATGGCCAAGGCGGTGAGCAACTTGACATCTCCGCCCCCCACCAGGCCCCGGCTGTGCACCAGGAGCAACGCCAGGAAAAGCAACGCGGCGATGCCGACCGAATACACCACAGGCATCAGACCAACCTGAAGTCGCAGTACCAGACCAAGCCCCCCAATCGCCAAGCAGAGCAGGTCAGGGATGATGCGGACCGAAATATCAAACCAGACCACCATGGCCAGCAGCGCTATCATCACTGCCGTCAAGGCTGCCATTGCTTACGGCCCATGCTGCCTCAGGTGCTTCCAGGCTTTACGCTCGGGCAGGAGGCAGCCCGGCCGGACTACCTGAACGGCCCGGCCGGCCCTTGGGCCTTAAAGCTTGGTGTTGATGCTGGTGAACAGGGTGTTCAGCGTGGTGCCCAGGGTGGGCAGCAGAGCCAGGCCGGTAACCACAATGGCAGCCGCGATCACGCCGTATTCCAGCGCGGTCACACCACGGTCATCATTGCGCAGGCGCTTCACGGCGGCGGTCAGGGTGGTCAGCATCGAGCTCTCCATCAGGTACGGAACAAAGGACGGGATGTGTAAATTTTGCACTAACCCTGGATTTAAGTGAACGGATAACCCCGCCAATGTCAACCAAGACATTGTCAAAATCCGTCAAATCTCTGGAATGGTAACATAATTCCGCCAAAGCATGGCGTTCTGTGGGACTAGCAAAATCATTCCTAAAAAGGCATATCATGCTTAGGATGAAAATTGGTCTTACCGACCACCCCATAGCGAGCAGAGATGCATAAGCTGACATCACTACTGTTGGTTGTATCGCGCCCCTGGTTTAACCTGCGGCGCGATCGCCGGGGCGTCACCGCCATCATGGTTGCCATGTCGGCCACCGTGTTGTTCGGCATGGCCGCGCTGGCGACCGAGACCGGCAGTTGGTACTTCATGCGCCGCAACGTGCAGAGCGCCGCCGACAATGCCGCCGCCGTGGGTGCCATGCGGCTTTCCATGTACAGCAGCTATGTGCCGGCGCAGTCGCTGACCACCTCGCAAAGCTTCGCCGTGGCCGCGGCGCGTGACGCGTTGACGCGCAACAACTTTGTTGATGGGCAGAACGGCGTCAGCGTCACCATCGCCTCACCGCCCACCAATGGCAGCCTGG
This sequence comes from Acetobacteraceae bacterium, assembly GCA_947446625.1. GTDB lineage: Bacteria > Pseudomonadota > Alphaproteobacteria > Acetobacterales > Acetobacteraceae > CAIMOR01. The sequence continues at coordinate 7,008 of CANFIE010000210.1, forward strand.
CCGCC
>CANFIE010000211.1 GCA_947446625.1 Acetobacteraceae bacterium
CATGGCAAGATTCGCCCGGCGCTGATGCCGAAGGGCGGGCCGCGCGGCACGCATGACACCTGCGGCTGGATTCGCTTTTACGGCATGACGCCGGCGGCGAAGGCCGACCGGGCGCGGCGTGAGCGGGCGGTGAAGTTCATTGAGTATTTCGGCGGGCGGGATACCCGGGGGGAATACAGCTTCCAGAAGCTGCTGCTGCTGGATATGGGGCTGCCGAGCTGCGCCGTACCGCTGAGCCAGGACACCCAGGTGGCCGGGTTCTGGGACCGTTGGGCCGGTGGCGGCGCGGTGATTGCCGAGCAGGCGACCAAGACGCGCAAGAAGGATGTGGTTTCGCCCTGGTTTGGCGAATGGGTGGAAACCAGCAACCAGGCCTGGCAGAGCGTGTGCCTGGGCCGCGCCACGCCGGAAGCGGCGCTGGGCGCGCTGGGCAACAAGTGGGGCGAATTGAAGCGCGCGTTCCGCTGAATGCTGGCGCGCTTCAGCTACGACGACCGCAGCGCCGCCCTGCTGGTGCTGCCGGTGATGGCGGTGCTGCTGGTGGTGGCGGCGTTTCCGATTCTGTACAGCTTCTGGGTGAGCCTGCATGACATTGTGCTGACCCGGCCGCTGCGCCGGCCCTTTGTGGGGCTGGAGAATTACTGGCGGATGCTGGGCGATGCGCGGTTTCATACCGCCGTGCTGCGCACCACGGTTTACACCGTGGTGACGGTGGGGGTGACCACCGTGCTGGCGGTGGGCGTGGCGCTGCTGCTGAATGAGAATTTCCGCGGCAACAAGCTGCTGAACACGCTGTTGCTGCTGCCCTGGGCCACGCCTTCCATTGTGAATGGGCTGATGTGGAAGTGGATTTACGACCCGACCTACGGCCTGCTGAATGCGGTGCTCCTGAAGCTGGGGTTGATTGAGCATTATCGGGCCTGGCTGGGCGACCCGGATTTGACCCTGCTGCTGATCAGCAATGCGGCGATATGGAAGCAGATGCCGCTGGCCGCGCTGCTGCTGATTGTGACGATGAAGGCGATACCGGACGACCTGTATCGGGCCGCCAAGGTGGATGGCGCGACCGTGGTGCAGCGCTTTGTGCACGTGACACTGCCGGCGCTGCGGCCGGGGCTGATGCTGGTGCTGGTGTATGAGACGATGATCAGCATCCGGCATTTCGACCTCTTCCTCATCATGACCCAGGGCGGGCCGGGGGATGCGAGCTACACGCTGAGCTGGCTGATTTATGTGGAGACGTTCCGCAGCCTGCGCTTCGGCACCGGGGCGGCGTTGAGCTACCTGCTGGCGATGCTGACCTTCCTGCTCTCGTGGTTGTTCATCCGCGCCTTTGGCGAGAGGAACGGCTGATGCAACGCAAGCTGATGCTGGGATTCTTTTCGGTGCTGTTCGTGCTGTATGTGGCCGGGCCGGTGCTGTGGCTGCTGTCATCCTCGCTGCAGCAGGAGAGCGAGATCACCGCCGTGCCGCCGAACTGGCTGCCGCCGAATCCGGGGCTGCATAATTTCACCGCGATTTTCACCGCCGGTGACAGTGCCGAATACGCCAACCGGGGGCTGAGCGGGTTTTTGCCGAGTGGGGCGGCGAACCTGCTGCCTTCGCTGTACAACAGCCTGCAGGTGGGGTTGTGGGTGGCGGTGCTGAACCTGGTGTTTGCGCTGACCGCGGCCTACGCGATTGCGGTGATCGATTTCAGGGGCCGGCGGGCGACGCTGTACACCGTGCTGGCCACGCGGGTGATACCGGATATCGCGCTGGTGGTGCCGCTGTTTCTGGTGATCCGCAATCTGGGGCTGATCAACAGCATCGGCGCGCTGGTGGTGACGTATTTGGCGGTGACGCTGCCCTTCACGGTGTTCATCCTCATCAGCTATTTCGAGGGGATTCCGCGTGACCTGTACCGCGCCAGCCGGATTGATGGCTGCGGCCATTGGGGCGCGCTGCGGCATGTGTACCTGCCGCTTTCCCTGCCCGCGCTGGTGGCGGCGCTGATGTTTGCCTTCCTCACTAGCTGGAACGAGTTTCTGTTCGCGCTGGTGCTGACGCAGAGCGCGGCGGCGCAGACCCTGCCCATCATCATCGCCGGCTTCGTGATGGATTTCACCACCAGCTTCAGCTTCGTGAATGCGGCGGGGGTGATTGCCATTCTGCCGCCGGTGCTGCTGGCCGTGCTGTTCCAGCGCTATATTGTGGCGGGCCTGACGGCCGGCGCCGTGAAAGGTTGATGCCATGGCCGCCATTACCTGCCAGGGCCTGACCAAGCGCTACGGCGGCGTGACCGCCGTGCAGGCGCTGGACCTGGCCATTGCCGAGGGTGAGTTCATGGTGCTGCTGGGGCCAAGCGGCTGCGGCAAGACCACCACGCTGAACATGATCGCCGGGCTGGAGGAGATCAGCGACGGGACGCTGCTGTTCGACACCCGGGATGTTACCCGGCTGCCGCCGCACAAGCGCGAGGTGGCGATGGTGTTCCAGAGCTACGCGCTGTACCCGAACAAGACGGTTGCGCAGAATATCGGCTTTCCGCTGAAGCTGCGCGGCGTGGCGCCTGCCGAGATTGCCCGCGCTGTGGCCGAGGTGGCGGAGCAGCTGGAGCTGACGGCGCTGCTGGAACGCCGGCCGAACCAGCTTTCGGGTGGGCAGCGGCAGCGCGTGGCGCTGGGCCGGGCCATTGTGCGGCACCCCAGCGTGTTTTTGATGGATGAGCCGCTTTCCAACCTGGATGCGACATTGCGGCTGAGCATGCGCAGCCTGATCAAGCGGTTGCACCACAAGCTGCGCGCCACCTTTGTGTATGTGACGCATGACCAGGCCGAGGCGCTGACCTTGGCCGACCGGATTGCGGTGATGCAGGGCGGGGTCATTCAGCAGCTGGATACGCCGGAGGGGATTTACGAGCGGCCGGCGAATACCTTCGTCGCCAGCTTTCTCGGCAGCCCGCAGATCAACCTGCTGCGCCAAGGGCTGCCGCGCCCGGGCTGGGTGCCGGCGGGGCGCGAGGTGGTGATTGGGCTGCGGCCCGAGGATGTGGCGCGGCCGGGCGACGGGCTGGTGACGCTGAGCGGGCGGGTGGAACTGGTTTCGCCGCTGGGCAGCGAGACGCAGTTGGAACTCTCGGTGGGCGAGGCGACGCTGACGCTGCGGGTGCCGAAGGATTGGCGCGTGGCCGAGGGCGAGACGCTGGACGTGGGCGTGGACCCGGCGCGGCTGCATGTGTTCGACGCCGCCACCACCATGCGGATTGCGCCGTGACCGTGGCGCCGCCGCCCGGGCCGGACAGCCCGCTGGGCCGGCGCATGCCGCGCAACGAGGACAGGCGGCTGCTGCTGGGGCGCGGGCGCTTCACCGATGACCTGGCCGACCCGCCGGCCACGCTGCATGCGGTGTTTGTGCGCAGCCCGCATGCGCATGCGCGGATTGTGGGAGTGGAGGTGGCGGGCGCCGAGGCGCTGGGGGCGCGGGTGCTGCTGGGCGCGGAGCTGGCGGCGCTGGTGACGCCGCTGCGGCTGGCGCCGCCGATTGAGGGCCTGCTGCCGGTGGAAATGCCGGTGCTGCCGTTGGACCATGTGCGCTTTGTGGGTGACCCGGTGGCGCTGGTGCTGGCTGGGTCGCGGGCCGTGGCCGAGGATGCGGCGGAGCTGGTGGAGGTGGCCTATGCCGCGCTGCCCGCCGTGGCCAGCGTGGCCGCCGCCAAGGCCGCCGATGCGCCGCTGGTGGATGCGACAGTACCGGGCAATTTGGTGAGCCGGCAGGGTTTTGCCACGCCTGGGCTGGCGGCGGCCTTTGCCCAGGCGGCGCGGGTGGTGGAGGCGCGGTTTGGCCAGCACAGGCAGACCCATGCGCCAATGGAGCCGCGTGGCTGCCTGGCGCTGTGGGATGCCGGGCGCGAGCATCTGACCATGCGCGTGGGCACCCAGGCGCCGCACCCGTATCGCACCGCCATGGCCGGGCGGCTGGGGCTGGCGGAACATCAGGTGACGGTGGACAGCCCGGAGATGGGCGGCGGGTTTGGCCAGAAGATCATCCCGCTGCGCGAGGATTTGTGCTGCGCCGCCGCCGCCCGGCTGCTGGACGCGCCGGTGCGCTGGCGCGAGACGCGGGGCGAGAACCTGATGGCCAGCCTGCAGGCGCGCGAGGAGGTGGTGGTGACGCGCGCCGCGGTTTCGGCGCATGGCGATTTGCTGGCGCTGGAATGCCGGATGGAGGCGGATTTCGGCGCCTGGTGCTTCTTCCCGGCCAATTACATGGCGCGGGTGGTGGCGCTGATTCTGCCCGGGCCGTATCGGCTGCGGGAGTATGGCTACGATGTGCGGGTGTACCTGACGCATAAATGCCCCTCGGGCCCGATGCGGGCGCCGATGGCCATTGCCAGCTGGGTGATGGAGGGCACCATGGATGCCATTGCTAGGGAGTTGGCGTTGGACCCGCTGGAGGTGCGGCGGCGCAACAGCATCGGGCTGGGCGACATGCCGTTTCATACCGCCACCGGGGAGCGCTACGACGCGCTGTCTCCGCGCGAGACGCTGGAGGCGGCGGCGGCGGCGATTGGCTATGCCGAAGTGCGGGATGAGCAGCGCGAGAGCAGCCGTTTGCTGGGGCTGGGGCTGTGCACGGTGGTGGAGAGCACGACCTATGGCAGCGCCTTCTACAAGGCGGCGGGGATTCCGGGCAGCGGGCATGAGACCGCCAGCCTGCGGGTGGAGCCGAGCGGCGCGGTGCTGACCAGCTGCGGCCTGATGGGCAGCGGCCAGGGCTATGAAACCACCTTGGCCCAGGCCGCCGCCGGGGGGCTGGGCTGCCGGGTGCAGGATGTGAAGGTGCAGTTGGGCAATAGCGACACGGCGCCCTATGGCATGGGCAGCCGGGGAGCGCGGGGCGCCACGGCGGGCGGCGGGGCCACCTACATGGCCGGGCTGCGGTTGCAGCAGAAGGTGCTGGCCATTGCCGCCAGCATGCTGGGGCGCAACAGCACCGATGGCCTGGCGCTGCATGAAGGCCAGGTGCTGCTGCATGGCGCGCCGGCCGGGCTGGGCTTGGCCGATGTGGCGCGGCTTGCGTATTTGGACCCGCTGCGCCTGCCGGCCGGGATGCAGCCGGGGCTGCATGAGATTTTCGCCTTTGACCCGCCGGCGATGACCTACAGCAATTCCACCCATGCCTGCCTGGTGGAGATTGATGCCGAGACCGGGACGCCACGGATTTTGCGCTACGTGGTGGCCGAGGATTCCGGCACGCGGATAAACCCGCTGGTGGTGGAGGGGCAGACCCATGGTGCTACCGCCATGGGGCTTTCCGGCGCCATGCTGGAACACTGCGCCTATGCCGAGGATGGCCAGGCGCTGGCTGGCAGCTTCATGGATTACGCGCTGGCGCGGGCGGATGACCTGCCGGATTTCGAGCTGCTGCACATGGATACGCCCAGCCCGCGCACGCCGGCCGGCATCAAGGGCATGGCCGAGGGCGGCGTGATGGGCGGTATTGGCGCGGTGATGGGCGCGGTGAATGACGCGCTGGCGCGGCGCGGGGCGCGGCTGGAGAGCCAGCCGGCCTCGGCGGCGCGGATATGGCAGGCGTTGCAGGCGGCGGGTTAGAGCACCATGCGCCCTGATGGGCGCATTTCGTGCTCTATAACTATTTGAAACTAGAGCAATATCCGTTCTGATGATTCCATCAGAACGGATATTGCTCTAGGCTTTGTAGATCCCGCCGGCTTCGTTGACGACCCAGGGCAGGCCCTTGGGGTCCACCGCAACACGGATCGCCGCGCCACCGACATTCTGCCAGGGCTGCCCGGCGGAAGTGCCAAGCCAACGGTAGATGCCGAAGCCACCATTCAGTGGATTGGTGCCGATGACATAAACCTCGTTGCCGCCGCAGGCGATGTCCATCGCCCGGCCGGGGAGGAGGTCGAAGCGGCCGCGGTTCCAGACGAAGATCTCGCCGCGGTCATTCACCACCCAGGGGTTGCCCTGCCGGTCGGCGGCGATGCGGACCGCGCCGCCGGGCACGCGGTCCCAGCCATTGGCGCCATTGAAGCGATAGATGCCGTAGCCACCGGGCACACGGTCGGTGCCGATGACGAAGACCTGGCCGCCGCCGGCACCAATGTCTGTGGCTTTGCCAGGGAGATGGTCAAACCGGTTGCCGTTCCAGCGGTAGATGTTGTTCGCCGCGTTGACCACCCAGGGGTTGCCGGCACGGTCCACGGTGATGTCGGTGGCGCTGCCGGGCAGAACGTCCCAGGCGTTGCCGCTGGTTTGGCCGTTCCAGCGGTAGATGCCGTAGCCGCCCGCGCTGGGGTTGCGGCCGATGACGAAGACCTGGCCGCCATCGGCGCCCACATCAAAGGCGGCGCCGGGCAGCCGGTTCCAGCGGACGGCCTGGGCCGCGGCCTTGCCGGGCGGCAGCAGGGCGGGCAGCGCCAGCGCACTGGCGAGCAGGACACGGCGCGGCACGGCAGGGCCTGGCTGTGCTTCAGCCGCCGGAAGGGAGAAGGGTTGCCGCATTGCCGAACTCTCAAGAGGTAGAGTGAGAGTTGGGTTTAACCCGGGACTGGAGCCGCGCCAATCACCGGAACATTCCTGGACCGGCGGGTGGGGTCTGGAGAACTATGCGCCCTGTTGGGCGCATTTCGTGCTCTGTGACCATTTGAAATTCAAGCAATATCCATTCTGATGATTCCATCAGAATGGATATTGCCCTAGCCGTTGAAGCCGACGAAGACCGTTGCTTCCGCGACGCTGCGGCGCTCGGACACGACGGCATTGGCCGGGAAGCTTTCATCCGGCCAGCCGAGCGCGATGCTTTTCATGATGACCTGGTCCGCTGCGATCCCGGCATGCTCGCGCACCACCGGGGACTGCATGATGCCCTGGCTGTTGATGACCGTGCCAAGCCCGCGCGACCAGGCCGCATTGACCAGGGCGTTGGTGACGGCGCCGCAGTCGAAGGGGGTATCGTCGCTGCCATCCAG
>CANFIE010000212.1 GCA_947446625.1 Acetobacteraceae bacterium
CATGCAGGTCATACATCTGCTGCCCAAGCTGGGCGCGGCAGGCATCGCCCGCGGGGCCGGCGGCTTCGATTTCGGGCGGAATGCCGGCGCGCTGGCGGATGGCCTTGGCGGCATGGCCCATGGCGAAGTGCGAGACCTGCTCGGTGATGGGATGGCGTTCGGCGGCGTAGGCGTTGAGGATGCTCTCGGGCGCCCAGCCGTTGAGATGCGCAGCCAGCAGCCAGGAGAGGTTGGTGGCATCGGCGATGCCGGCATTCATGCCGTAGCCGCCATAGGGCACCCAGATATGGGCGGCGTCTCCGGCCAGGAAGACGCGGCCTTCGCGCAGCTTGTCGGCCACCAGGCGGCGGCCGATCCAGTCCTCGTTCGACAGCATCTCGTATTCGAAATCCGGGCCGACACCGAGGATGGCGCGTAGCGAGGCGTCGCGGTCCATGGCGTCGAAATCGGTTTCGTCGGCGTAGAAGTAGTTGTGGACCAGGAAGGTATCCACGCCATTGATGGCGATGGTGTTGCCGCAGCGGCGCGGGTTCATGCTCAGCGTCATCCAGCTGCGGTCGTGCTGCAGCAGGGCGTGCAGGCCGGGGGCGCGGATATAGGTGGATTGCACGCGCTGAACCACGGCGTCTCCCACCATGCTGCCGCCGATGGTACGGCGGACCATGGAGCGGCCGCCGTCACAGCCCACCAGATAGGCGGCGCGGATGGTTTGGGTTTCGCCGGTGGAGAGGTTCTTCAGTGTTGCGGTAACGCCGGTTGCGTCCTGGGTGAAGTGCTCCAGGCTGGTGCGGTGCAGCAGGGTGAGGTTGGGCGTGGCCTCGGCGAATTCCTGCAACATGGGTTCCAGGAAGATCTGGTTGATGCGGTGCGGCGGCTCGGGCGTGGGCCAAGTGGTATCGGGGCCGGGAGCGGTGCCGCGCAGCGCCCGGGCTGGAATGGGAATGCGCGAGAGTTCCGGCCCCACCACCGTGGTGCGGAAGCAGACATCATGCGGGTGGTCATGCGGCAGACCGGCATCGCGCACGGCATCGGCAATGCCGAGGCGGCGGAAATATTCCATGCTGCGGGCCGAGACGTGGTTGCATTTGGGGCTGGGCGCTTCCCGCGGCGCGCGGCTTTCCACCACCGTGACGGCGACGCCGCGCTGGGCGAGGTCCATGGCCAGAACCAGGCCCACCGGGCCGCCGCCCGCCACCAGAACGCTTGTTTGCATGTGCCGCTTCCCTGGACCGCTTTGCGCCAGGGTGCCACTGCCGGCGGTGTGCCGCCAAGCCCCGGCGCGTTGAACCTTGTGCCAAGGGTGGGTAGCGTTGCGGCAACAACGGGAAGCGACCATGGCGGACGATGTGCGGTACGACTACGTGGTGGTTGGCGGTGGCTCGGCCGGCGCCACGCTGGCGGCCCGGTTGAGCGAGGATGCGCGGCTGCAGGTGCTGCTGCTGGAAGCCGGGCGGGCGAGCCACCCGGTGTCTCGGCTGCCGGTGAGCTTTGGGCTGCTGATCCACAATGCCGCGGCGAATTGGCTGTATCGGAGCGACCCCGAGAAGCAGACGGCGATGCGCGAGATTCCGGTGCCGCGCGGCAAGCTGCTGGGTGGGTCGTCGGCCATCAATGGGCTGGTGTATGTGCGCGGCCAACCGCAGGACTACGACACCTGGGCGCAGATGGGCTGCCGCGGCTGGAACTGGGAGCAGCTTGCCCCGGTGTTCCGCCGCATGGAGCATTACGAAGGCCCGCAGAGCGGCGAGCGCGGCGAGGATGGGCCGCTGCGGGTTTCCGAGGTGCCGGACCGGAACCCGCTGTACGACGCCATCAAGCAGGCGGCGGTGGCGGCGGGGTACAAGATCAACCCCGACTACAACTCCCCCGACCAGGATGGCATTGGCACCACGCAGACCACCATCAGCCGGGGGCGGCGGCAGTCCACGCATGAAGCCTATCTGAAGCCGGCGATGGCCCGCGCCAACCTGCATGTGGTGACGGAGGCGCAGACCGAGCGCCTGCTGCTTGAGGGCAAGCGCTGCTTGGGGGTGGAATACACCCGGCGGGGCGAGCGCGTGCAGGTGCGCGCTGGGCGCGAGGTGGTGCTGTGCGCAGGTGGCGTGGCCAGCCCGCAGCTGCTGGAGCTTTCCGGCATTGGCCGGCCGGATGTACTGGCTGAGCATGGCATTGCCGTGCAGCACGCCCTGCCGGCGGTGGGCGAGAATTTCCGCGACCACATCAATGCCCGCATCCAGTGGCGCATTACTGACCGCAGCGTTTCCTACAACCACATGGCGCGGGGCTGGCGCATGGGGCAGGAGGTGCTGAAGTACATCACCAAGGGCACCGGCTTCCTCAGCCTGCCTTCGGCGCCGCTGGTGGCGTTTTTGAAGACGCGACGCGACATGGAGACGCCGGATGTGCAGATGCACCTGGTGCCCTATGCGGTGAAGAACCCCAAGCTGCGGCAGTTGCATCCGTTTCCGGCGATGACGGTGAGCTGCTATCAGCTACGGCCGGAGAGCCTGGGTTCCATCCATATCCGTAGCGCCGATGTGCGGGTGCAGCCGGCCATTCGCTTCAACTTTTTGGCCGACAGGATCGACCAGATGGCGATGAGCGAGGGCTTCCGCATGATGCGGCGGATTGTGGAGGCGCAGCCGTTGGATGCCTTCCGGGGCGATGAGTATTCGCCAGGCAAAGGCGTGAGCACGGAGGCGGAGATCTTGGATTATATCCGCGCCAATTCGGAAACCGCGTATCATCCCATCGGCACCTGCCGCATGGGGCCAGAGGGAGCGAATACCGTGGTGGATGAACAATTGCGCGTGCATGGCCTGGCTGGGCTGCGCGTGGCCGATGCCTCGATTTTCCCAACCATGCCGTCGGGCAACACCAATGCGCCGAGCATCATGGTGGGCGAGAAGGCGGCTGAGCTGTTGCGGAGCGCGGCATGAGCGAGGAGCAATTCACGCTGTATGGCAGCTTCACCAGCTCCTCCAGCTACAAGCCCATGCTTTATCTGGCGCTGAGTGGGCTGCCGTTCAGCTTCCGCACCGTGAACCTGAAGAATGGCGTGCAGCGGCAGCCGGAATACCTGGCGGTGAACCGCTATGGCCAGGTGCCGGCGCTGCGGCACCGGGGGCTGACCATTGTGCAGTCCAATGTGGTGCTGGATTATCTGGCGCGCACCACCGGGATTTTCGCCGGCGCCACCGAGCAGGAGCAATGGACCGCGCGCGAGTGGCTGAGTTGGGAGGCGGACAACATCACCAACGTGGCCAAGGTGAGGCACTACAGCCGGTTTCGTACCGTGGAGCCGGCGGTGATGGCGTATTTCCGCCCGCTGGCCGAGGCCGCCATTGCCTTTGTGGACCGCAGCCTGGAGGGCCGCGAATGGCTGGTAGGCAGCGGCCCCACCATTGCCGATATCGGCTGCTGGGGCCGCATGGTGTTCATGGCCGAGGGCGGGCTGGAGATTGAGCGCTGGCCGAATGTGCTGGCCTGGAGCCAAAGGCTGAAGGCCATGCCGGGCTTCGCGCTGCCCTATGATTTGATTCCGAAGAAGGACGCCGAGTTTCTTGGAGAGTTTGATCGTCGCCGGTGATTCCACCGGCGACGATCAGGCGCTAATCGGGCTTGATGCCGGCGGCGCGGACAACCTCGGTCCAGGCGGTGATTTCCTGGCGCAGCCTGGCCGTGACCGTGGCTGGGCTGGTGTAGATGACGAAGGTGCCGCTGTCGGCGGCGCGCTGCTGTACGGCGGGTTGCGCCAGCACCGCCTGCAATTCGCGGTTCAGCCGGGTCTGCACCGCTTCCGGCGTGCGGGCCGGGGCATAGAGCGCGTACCAGACATTCACCGGAAAATCGCTGAGTCCGGCTTCGGTGAGCGAGGGCACATCCGGCATGGCGGGGTGGCGTTGCAGCCCGGTGGTGCACAGGGCACGCAGCCGATTGTCGCGGATGAAGGGGATCACCGGCGGCGGGCTGTTCATGTAGAATTGGATGCGACCACTGAGCAGGTCGGAGATGGTCTCGCCCGTGCCACGATAGGGGATGTGGACGAGATCGATACCCGTGCGCAGCTTGAGCAATTCAGTACCCAGGTGGTGCAGGCTACCATTGCCGGCGCTGGCGTAGTTCAACTGGCCGGGGCGGGTTTTGGCGTAGGCGACGAACTCCTGCATCGACTGCACCGGCACGCTGGGATGCACCATCATCACCTGCGCGGTGTCGGTGATCTGGCCGATGGGGGCGTAGTCCTGCACCGGGTCAAGCTCGGCGGTGCCCATCACGGCGGGGTGGCCGGTCATGGCGCCGGAATAGCCCACCATCAGCGTGTGGCCATCGGCCCGGGCCCGCTTGGTGGCCAGCATGCCCACCATGTTGTTGCCGCCTGAGCGGTTTTCCACCACCACCGGCACACCAAGCCGCTGGCTCAGCGGTTCGCTGACCAGCCGGGCGGAGAAATCCGTGCCGCCGCCGGCCGGGGAGGGGACGATGATGGTGATGGGGCGGTCGGGCCGCCATTCACCCTGGGCCAGTGCTGGCGTGGCCAGCAGCGCACCCAGCAGGCCACGCCGGCGCATCAGGTGGCGCCCTTGGCGGAGATGCCGCCGTCGACAATGATCTCGGTGCCGTTGACGTAGTGGCCTTCGTCACTGACCAGGTAGAGCACGGCATGGGCAATGTCCCAGCCCGTGCCCATTTTGCCGGTGGGCACCATGGCGTCGCGCTTGGCCACCAGGGTCTCGGCATCATTGCTGCCAAGCTGCCGCAGCAGGCGCACTTCCACCAGCGGGGTGTGCATCAGCCCCGGCACCACGGTGTTGCAGCGAATGCCGTGCTTGGCATAGGCCATGGCGACGCTTTTGCTGAAGGCGATGACGCCCGCCTTGCTGGCGCTATAGGCCACATGGGTGCGGTCGGCACCCATGCGCAGCCCGGCGATGCTGCTGAGATTGACGATGGCGCCAGACTTCTGCGCTTCCATGATGGGCAGCACGTATTTGCAGCCGAGGAATGGCGTTTTCAGGTTGAAGTCGATCTGGCGGTCCCAGACATCCTCGGCCATGGTCACCGGGCTGCCGGGGTGGCTGCCGCCGACATTGTTCACCAGAATGTCGATGCGGCCGAACTTGGCCAAGCAGTCTGCCACCATGGCTTCCACCGCGGCGGCGTCGAGCATGTCGCACAGCATCGCCACGGCGGTATTGCCTTCCTCGGCGATGAAGCGGCGGGTTTCCTCCAGCGCCTCGGCGTTGATGTCGGTGATGAAGACACTGGCGCCCTGGCGGGCCAGCAGCACCGCGGTGGCGCGCCCATTGCCCCAGCCGGGCCCCACCGAGCCAGCGCCCGTGACGATTGCGACCTTGCCATCCAACCTGAACATGGTCCGTTCCCCTTGCTTGTGGTGCAAGGGCTAGCAGGGCAAATTGGCGCGGTCGAGAGGGAGTTGGCGATGCCGGAGATGGTGAGCCCAGAGCAGGCACAGGCGCGGCGGCGCGAGGTGGTGGCCAATGGCGTGCCCGCCGTGCTGACCACCTATTTCGGCAGCAACTGGACCCTGGCCGGCCCGGACGCCCCGCCGCCGCCAGGGCCGGAGGTGCTGTACCCCATGGCCTTTCTGGTGGAGCAGAGCGCCAATACCACCGTGCAGGCGCATTACCACGCCGCCAACCAGTGGCAGGTGGTGGTGGGTGGTGGCGGCACCATGGGCAAGCACGCCGTGGCGCCGGTGGTGGTACACTACACCAACGCCTTTTCCAGCTACGGCCCGCTGTGCAGCGGCGCCGAGGGGCTGCACTACTTCACCCTGCGCAACGGCTACGACCCTGGCGCCCAGTATATTCCGGCAGCCCGTGACAGGCTGCGCCAGGTGAAGCGGCAATTCCGCGAGGCCAAGCATATTGCCGGCCCGCCCAAAGCCACGCCGGGCGCCGAGTTGCTGGTGCCGATGGCCGAGGATGGCATGGGCGCCTGGCGCTATCGCCTCGCCCCCGGCGAGTGCGTGACCGGGCCGGACCCGGCCAGCGGGCTGGGGCAGTTCTGGGTGGTGACGGCCGGGGCGCTGGCGGCGGCCGAAGCCAGCCTGCCGCCGCTTTCCCTGCTGTTCGTGCGGCCGGAGGAGGCCGCCTTTACCGCCACGGCGGGCGCCGAGGGGTTGGAGATACTGGCGCTGCAGTACCCCCTGAACCCGGCGCATATTTAGCCCAGGCGGCGCCGATAGAGCGCGATCAGGCGTTCCCAGTGCCGCTCGGCGGCGGGTTGGTCGTACACCTTGCGCTGCGGGAAGGCGTAGCCGTGGTGGACATGCGGGTAGATTTCCAGCTCGCCGCTGTTGCCTGAGGAATCGAACAACGCCTTGAGTTCCGCCACCATGGCCAGCGGCGCCAACTCGTCGTGCTCGGCGCAGGCGATGTAGAGCTCGCCCTTGGCCTTGCCGAGGGTGAGGTGCGGGCTTTCCTCGGCATCACTCACCAGCCAAGTCCCGTAGAAGCTGGCGGCGGCGGCGATGCGACCGGGGTAGCGGGCGGCGGCCGCCAGGGAATAGGGGCCGGACATGCAGTAGCCATGCGTGCCCACCGGGCCGGGCTTCACCTCGGGCTGCTGGTCGAGGAAGTTCAGCATGGTGCCCACATCGCGCATGACCGGCGGAATGGTCATCTTGGTGCGGATGGCGCGCATGCGGTCGCGCTCGGGGTCGCCCTGCACCAGCACACCGGGGCCGAACATGCTGTCTCGACCGGCGCGATAGTACAGGTTGGGAAGCATGACGTAGTAGCCCACGCTGGCCAGGCGGCGAGCCATGTCGCGCAGTTCCTCGCGGATGCCGGGGGCGTCCATCAGCATCAGCACCGCGGGGTGCGGGCCATTGCGCTCCGGACGGACGATGAAGGTTTCCATCGCGCCG
>CANFIE010000213.1 GCA_947446625.1 Acetobacteraceae bacterium
CAGCCGCGTAACGTCGGCGGCGCGGCGGGCCAGGATGGCGCGGGTGTTGAGAGAGCCTTTGTCCGTCATCTCGCCGGCGTCAAGCGAGAGCGGGGCGCGCAGGAACAGGGCGCGGCCAATGCTGAGCGAGGAGGCACCGCCGCTGGCGGCGTTGAGCGCCTGGAGCGCGGTTTGCACCTCGGCGCGCAGCGCGGGGCTGTCGAGCTCGGCGATGCGGTGCGGCTGGGGGATGAGCAGCAGGCCGATATCGTCGCGGTCATGGCCGCAGAGCACGAGGTCGCGGGCCAGTTCCGTCAGTGCCGCCATGGCGCGGGGTTTCAGTGCGCCGGCATTGACCTTGGTGCCGGTGGCCAGCTTGAAATCCTCGCCCAGCCGGCCGTCGAAGCAGAGGCCCTGGTTGGGGTCGGCCGGGTCCTGCCAGCGCATGGCGTCACCGGTGCGGAAGAAGCCCTCGGCGTCGAAGGCGGCGGCATTGGCTTCCGGGTTGGCCAGGTAGCCGGGGGTAACCTGCGGGCCGCGGACGCGGACTTCCAGCTTGTCGCCATCGGGCAGCAGCAGCAGTTCGGCGCCCGGCAGCGGCGTGCCGATGCAGCCGGCGGCCACATTGGGCACATGGGTCAGCACCACGGCGGGGGCGGTTTCGGTCAGGCCCCAGCTGGCGGCCATGTGCACCGGGGCGGGGGCCTGGGCGATGATGGCCTCCAGCCGGCGCCAGAGCGGCGGGGCCAGGGTGGCGGCGGCGTAGAACACAATGCGCAGCCGGGCGAGGAAGGCGTGGCGCAGCGTGGCGTCATCCTCCAGCGCGGGCAGCAGCAATTCGTAGCCCTTGGGCACGTTGAAGCTGATGGTGGGCGAGACGTCGCGCAGGTTGCGCAGGGTGCGGTGGAATTCGCCGGGCAGCGGGCGGCCGTCATCAATCCACAGCGTGCCGCCATGGCGCAGCACCATGTTGAAGTTGTGGCTGCCGCCGAAGGTGTGGGACCAGGGCAGCCAGTCCAGCAGCACCGGGGGCTGGTTGTAGAGGAAGGGCCAGGCGGCGGCGATCTGCTCCTGGTTCAGCGCCATCATGCGGTGGGTGTTGATGACGCCCTTGGGCAGCCCGGTGGAGCCGCTGGTGAAGAGCAGTTTTACCGGTGCATCGGGCGCCACGGCGGCCATGGCGGCGCTGGGGTCTGCGGCGGCGCTGGCCAGGGCGGTGAAGGGTTTGGCGCGCTGGCTGGGCATGGTGGCGAAGACCGGCACGGCGGCGGCCTCGGGCACCGCCAGGGCGCGGGCGAAGGGGGCTTCGGCGTCCACGAAGATCAGGCCGGGGCGGGCCTGGGCCAGCACATGGCGCAGCTTCAGCAAATCGGTGCTGGCCAGGCTGTAGGGCACCGAGACCGGGGTGACGGGGATGCCGATGCTCATGGCGGCCAGCGCCAGCAGGGCGTGTTCGATGCTGTTGCCGGAGAGGATGGCGATGCCGCCGGCAGAGGTTGAGTTGGGGCGCAGGCCTTGCGCCAGCAGCCCGGCGGCGAGCGCCCGCACCTGGGTGGCGGCCTGGCCCCAGGTGACGCCGCGCCAGGTCGCTCCGTCGGCGCTGCGCTGTTGCAGGAAGGGCTGGTTGGGCTGGCGGGCGGCCCAGGTGAAGAGATGGTCCGTCACCCGCGCCGGATGCGGCGGCAGGGTGGCGCTGGAGGTGACGAGCCAGCCGCCGCTTGCGCGCGGCTGCACCTGCACCTGGGGCTGGCTGAAGACGGGCTGGGTCATGGCGGGGTCATCTTGCCGAGCAGGGCCAGCAGGGTGGCGTATTCGGCCGGGTTCAGCCGATGCGCCACGGCCTGTTCCATGGCCAGGATGTCAGGGGTCAGGCGTTCAAGCGCGGCGCGGCCGGTGGGGGTAAGGCGCAGCAGGTTGGCGCGGCGATTGCTGCTGTCCACCCGGCGTTCCACCAGGCCGGCGGCTTCCATCTCGCTCAGCAGCACCGCCAGGTTGGGTGGCTTGATGCGCAGTGCCTCGGCCAGCCGGGCCTGGGGCACATCCGGGTTGGCGCGCAGCAGGGCCAGCACGGAATAGCGCGCCGGGGTGAGGCCGGCGGGGCCGAAGCTGTGGTGGAAGGCCTCGAACACCTGCTGCTGCGCCAGGCGGAGCAGAAAGCCGACATGGCCGGCCAGGGGCGAGACGTCGAGCGTGGCGAGGCTCATGGCAGCTCGGTGGCCGCGGCCTTCAGCCGCAGCAGGGCGAGCAGGGTGGCGTCGCGCTGCTGCACCATGGTGTCGCGGTCATGCGCGGCGAGTTCCGCGGCGACGCCTTGGGCCACGGTGGTGCCGAGGGCTGGGTCCACATGCACGGTGCCAAGGTCGCGCCACATCGCTTCGGTGGCGGCCCAGAGCGGCTTTTCGAACAGCGCGCCAATGCCGCCGGGGCCGCCCGAGAGGTGCAGGTTGAGGAAGGGGCCGAGCAGCGCCCAGCGCAGCCCGGGGCCATGGGCGATGGCGGCGTCGATATCGGCCACGCTGGCGACGCCGGCCTGGACCAGGTTGAAGGCTTCCTGCCAGAGCGCGGCCTGGAGGCGATTGGCGACATGGCCACGCACCTCCTTCTTCAGGTGGATGGGGTGCTTGCCGATGCCGCGATAGAAGGCCAGGGCGCGGTCGATGGCTTCAGGGCTGGTTTGCGCGCCGCCGGCCACTTCCACCAGCGGGATGAGATGCGGTGGGTTGAAGGGATGGCCGAGCAGCACGCGTTCGGGATGGTGGGCGCAGGCGCCCTGGAATTCCGAGACGGTGATGGTGCTGGTGCTGCTGATGAGCAGGGCCGCGGGCGGCGCGGCGGCGTCGAGCCGGGCGAAGAGTTCGCGCTTCACGTCCAGGCGCTCGGGGGCGTTTTCCTGTACGATATCGGCATCGCACACGGCTTCCTCGGGCGTGGGCACGAAGCGCAGGCGGGCGGGGTCGGCGCCCGGGGCCAGGCCCATGCTGACCATGCTGGGCCATTGCGCGGCGATGGTGGCGCGGAGGGTGGCTTCGGCACCGGGGGCGGGGTCGGTGGCCACAACCTCCAGGCCCCGTGCCAGGAAGGTGCTGGCCCAGCTGGCGCCGATGACGCCCGTGCCGATGATGGCGGTGCGCATCAGGCTTCCCCCACCTTCTTGGCGCGTTTTTCGACGAAGGCGGTGAGCATGGCCACGGCTTCTGGCCCGGTTTGCGCCAGGGCGGCGGTGAGGCTTTCAACAAACAGGCCGTCCTCCTCGCTCATGTCCTGGATGCGGGGCAGGGCCTGGAGGATGGCGAGCACGGTGAGCGGCGCCATGGTGGCGACCTTGGCCGCGAGTTCACCGGCCTTGGCCAGGGCCTCGCCGGCGGGCACCAGGTATTGCACCAGGCCGATGCGCTCGGCATGGGCGGCGTCGAGCACGCGGCCGGTGAGCATCATGTCCGCCATGCGGGCGGCGCCGATGAGGCGGGCGACATGCACGCTGGCGCCACCGCCCACGTAGATGCCGCGGGTGCCTTCGGGCAGGGCGAAGAAGGCGGAAGCGTCGGCCACGCGGATATGGCAGGCGCTGGCCAGTTCCAGCCCGCCGCCCACGGTGGCGCCATGCAGCGCGGCCAGGGCGGGCACGCGGCCCCGGCGGATGCGGCTGAACAGGTCATGCCAGTCACGCGAGAGGTGGAAGACTTCCTCGGCGGAGCGCAGGCGCATTTCGGCAAGGTCCAGCCCAGCGCAGAAGCAGGGGCCGTGGCCGTGGAAGATAATGGCGCGGGCTTCGCGGCTGGCGCGGCGGAAGGCGGTGTCGATTGCGGCCAGCAGGGCTTCGGAGATGGCGTTGCGCTTTTCCGGCCGGTTGAGGCCGAGCCAGGCGATGTTGTCGCGCAATTCGTAGGTGAGCATTTCGCCGGTGGGCACGTTGCCGGTGGACATGGCCGGGGCGCTTCCATTGTTATGTTTTATAACGCTGGGGTGACGCTACGGCAGGTGCGGGCGTGGTGCAAGGGCGCCGGGGGCTTGCAAGGGCGACTGATTCACCGCTCCGGCGATACCGCCTGCGCGTATAAGGCCCGATAACAATTTGAAATCAGAGAAAAAATCCGTTCTGATGATTCCGTCAGAACGGATTTCTTGCTCTAGAACGGCGCCTGGCGGGACAGCAGGATGTTCTGCAACGGCACGGCGCTGGCGAGCACGGCGGGCCAGTTGGTTTCGGTGAGTGCCGCGGCCTGATTGATGAGCCAGGGGCGCAGGCCCATGCCGCCGAGCAATTCGGCGACTTCCTGCGGCGGGGTGCCGGCGCCGGCCAGCATGTCGGGTGAGAACTCCATCATCAGCCGCAACTCGGGTGAGCGTTCCAGCAACTGGCGCATGCCGCGCAGTGCCTGGCCCTCGGCGCCTTCGATGTCGATTTTGATGACATCGGCGCGGAAGCTGGCGGCGGGGAACAGGTCATCCAGCGGCAGCATGGGGCAGAGCACGGCTTCCTCGCCGCGGGCGGCCAGATCCTGTTCATGCCGGAACAGCGAGCCACCGCCGGACCAGGCGTGGCTGAACACCAGCCGGGCTTCGCCCCGGCGGTCCGCCACCGCCAGGCAATGCACCTGGCAGAAGGACTCGAAGCCATTGATGTGGATGCTGCGGCGGGTGAGTTCGGCGAGGCGGGGATTGGCCTCGAAGGCATGCACCTTGCCGAGTGGGCCGGCGGCGGCGGCGGCACGCAGGGTATAGACGCCGATATTGGCGCCGATATCCAGCACCGTGGCGCCGGGGCGGATGAGGCGCTGGAACAGGGTGGTGTATTCTTCCTCCCAGATGCCATGCGTCAGCACATGGCTGCCGATATCGACGCTGCGCGTATCGACATAGATGCGCGGGCCGCCGCGCAGGAAGGTGAGCGCGGTGTGGTCGCCGAGATAGCTGGACTGGCCCGCCGCCAATTGGTCCAGCTTGCGTTCCAGCCGGGCGAGAGTGAGCTCGATACGGCCCAACCGGGTGGACTGGGCCAGGGCGCGTTGGAAAAATCGGATCATACGCTGCGCCTTGCTTTGAGGGCGGCGCTGAGCGTGCCCTCGTCCAATAGGTCCAGCGTGCCGCCCATGGGTACGCCCTGGGCGAGCCGGGTGACGGGGACGCCGGAGGGTTTCAGCCGGTCTATCAGGTAATGCACCGTGGTTGCGCCATCCACCGTGGCGGGCAGGGCCAGGATGACTTCATCCACGCCCCCAGCCTCGATGCGGGCCAGCAGCGGGCGCACGGCCAGATCCTCCGGCCCTACCCCGGCCAGGGCTGAGAGGGTGCCGCCCAACACATGGTACAGGCCGCGATGCGCCTGGGCGCGTTCCAGCGCCCAAAGATCCGCCACGCCTTCCACCACGCAGACCAGGCCGCGTTCGCGCTTGGCATCGGCGCAGATGCCGCAGGGGTTTTGCGTGTCCAGGTTGCCGCAGTCGGTGCAGGGGCGCACGGCGGCGGCGGTTTCACGCAGCGCGTCGGCCAGGGGGAGCATGGTGCGCTCGGGCTGCATCAGCATTTTCAGCACGGCGCGGCGGGCGCTGCGCCGGCCAAAGCCGGGCAGCTTGGCAAGCAGGCCGACGAGATGTTCGATCGGCTCCATCAGAAGGGCAGCTTGAGGCCGCCCAGCCCGCCCGGGATATTCATGCCGGCGGTGGCCTTCTGCATTTCGGCCGCCATCATGGCTTCCACCTTCTGCTTGGCATCGGCATGCGCGGCCAGCAGCAGGTCCTCCAGCACTTCGCGGTCGTCGGCCACCATCAGGGCGGGGTCGATGCTGACCTTGCGGAGTTCGCTTTTGCCGGTGAGCGTGACCTTGACCATGCCGCCGCCGGCCTGGCCTTCCATGGTGGCGGCTTCCAGCGCGGCCTGCATTTCCGCCATGCGCGCCTGCATCTGCTGGGCGCTCTTCATCATGTTGGCCAGGTTCTTCATGGCTTGGTCCTTGTCCTACAGGTCGTCGAATTCCACCGGCTCGGCATCCGGCGGGGCGAATTCGGGCATGTCCTCGGGCAGCGTGTCCGGCTCGGGCTCGGCGGCGATGACCGGGGCGTTGGGCAGGCCGTAGGCGTCGGTGCCTTCGTCGCGCACCGCCTCACTGGCGGCGCCGGGGAAGGCGGCCAGAATGGCCTGCACCAGCGGGTGGCTGGCGGCCAGCTCGCGGCGGCCGGCCTCGGCCTGGCGGCCCTGCTCGGCCAGGGTGGGTTCGCCCGGGGCGTTGCTGAGGCTGATGGTCCAGCGGGTTTCGGTCGTCTCCAGCAGCAGGGCGGCGAGCTGGCCGGCAAGGTCTCGCGGGGCGTCTGGCCGCACGCGGATTTCCAGCCGGCCGGGGGCCATTTGCACCGGGTGGACGCTGTAGAGCAGGTGGGAATGCAGCAGCGGCTTGCGGCCCGAGGCCAGGGCGACAACGTCTCGCCAGGCTTGCGGCTGGGCCGGGGCCGGGGCGGCGGCCACCGCCATGGTCATGCCGCCATTGGCCACGGCGCGGGCGCCGCCGCCACCACCGGCAGGGCCGGGGCGACCGGCGCTGTTGGCGGCGGTGGTGCCGCCATCCAGCAGGCGCTTCACCAGGTCGCCGGGGGTGGGCATTTCGGCCAGATGCGCCAGGCGGATCAGCACCATCTCGGCGGCGGCGCGGCGGTCCGGCGCCTCGTTCACCTCGGCCAGGCCCTTCAGCAGCATCTGCCAGGCGCGGCCCAGGGTGGGCACCGAGAGCTTGTCGGCCAGGGCGGCGCCACGGGTGCGCTCGGCCTCGGTCAGCGCCACGTCGTTCCGCAGGCCGGGGACGCTGACCAGCCGGGTGAGGGTATGGGTCAGGTCGAGCAGGTCGCTCAGCACCACGGCGGGGTCGGCGCCCTGTTCATGGCCGCGGTCCATGGCGGCCAGGGCAGCGGCGGTGTCGCCGG
>CANFIE010000214.1 GCA_947446625.1 Acetobacteraceae bacterium
CGGATATCGGCCAGGGTCTGGTCGGGGTGGATGGTGACCGGGTTGACCACCATGCCGCTCTCGAACTTCTTCACCCGGCGGACCTGGGCGGCCTGCTCCTCGGGGGTCATGTTCTTGTGCACGGCGCCGATTCCGCCGGCCTGGGCCATGGCGATGGCCATGTTGGCCTCGGTCACGGTGTCCATCGCCGCGGCGAAGAGCGGAATATTGAGACTGATCTCGCGCGTCAGGCGGGTGCGCGTATCCGTCTGGTGCGGCAGCACCGTGGAATAGGCGGGCACCAGCAGCACGTCATCGAAAGCATAGGCTTCCTCGATGATGTGGCGTGGCGTGCGGGACTGAACTACCTGGGATGCCATGGGGGACCTTTCGCGTGCGCGATCCGCGACCTTGGCGGCCCCGCTTACCCCCGAACGGCACCGCGCCGCAAGCGGGACCCCGCGTGAACCCATGTGAAAATCTCGGGGCGGGGCTGCGTGGCGCCGCCGGGCCACCCCGGGAAGGCTTCGCCACCCGCTGCCCCGGTGGTTAAGCTGGTCGCAAACCCGGCCCAAGGACCCCGCCATGCGCATCGCCATATTGGATGATTATTTCGACACGCTGCGCAGCCTGCCCTGCTTCGCCAAGCTCGCCGGCCATGAGGTGACCCTCTTCAACGACCATGTGCAGGACGAAGCCACCCTGGCCGCCCGGCTGGCCGAGGCCGAGGTGCTGGTGCTGATCCGCGAGCGCACCAAGATCTCCGCCGGGCTGCTGGCCCGCCTGCCCAAGCTGCGGCTGATCAGCCAGCGCAGCGTCTATCCGCATATCGACGTGCCCGCCTGCACCCACCAGGGGGTGATCCTGTCCTCCAGCCAGCACCCGGGCACCCCCAGCTATGCCACCGCCGAGTTCACCTGGGGCCTGGTGCTGGCCGCCATGCGGGCCATTCCGCAGCAAATGGCCAGCCTGCAGGCCGGCAACTGGCAATGCGGCGTGGGCCATACCCTGCGCGGCAAAACCCTGGGCATTCACGGCTATGGCCGCATCGGGCGCGAGGTGGCCGGCTATGGCCGCGCCTTCGGCATGAACGTCCTGGTCTGGGCGCGGGAGGCCACGCGCGAACGCGCCCGTGCCGAGGGCTGGGAGACCGCTGAGAGCCAGGCGAGCTTCTACGCCACCTGTGACGTCATCAGCCTGCAAATGCGCCTGGTGGACGCCACCAGGGGCGTGGTGACCGCCGCCGACCTGGCCGCCATGAAGCCCAGCGCCCTGCTGGTAAACACCAGCCGCGCCCCGCTGATCGCCCCCGGCGCCCTGGTGGCGGCGTTGCAGGCTGGCCGCCCCGGCATGGCGGCGGTGGATGTGTTTGAGAACGAGCCGATGCGCGACACCAGCCACCCGCTGCTGACCATGCCCAATGTGGTGGCCACCCCCCACCTGGGCTACGTGACGCGGGACGAATACGAAATTCAGTTCACCGAGATCTTCGACCAGATCCTGGCCTATGCCGCCGGGGCGCCGATCAACGTCATCAACCCCGAGGTGCTGAAGGCCTGACCCTCAGGCACGCTCGCCGGGCGGCTCCATCGGCCGCCCCTTGAAGCCCTGGGCCACCACGTAGAGCTCGGCGCTGTCCTTGCGGCTGGCGGGCGGCTTGGCGTGCTTCACGCTGGCGAAATTGGTCTTCAGCAGGTCCAGCAACTCCTTGGCGCTGCCGCCTTGCAGCACCTTGGCCACAAAGGCCCCGCCCGGCGCCAGCACCTTCAGCGCGAAGTCCAACGCCAACTCGGCCAGCCCCACAATGCGCAGATGGTCCGTGGCGTTGTGCCCGGTGGTGTTGGGCGCCATGTCGCTCATCACCAGGTCGGCGGGGCCGGCCAGGGCCTCCAGCACGGCCTGCTCGGTGGCGGGGTTCTGGAAGTCCCCCAGCAGCACAATGGCGCCTGGCAGCGGGTCCATGGGCAGGATATCCAGCGCCACCAGCTTGCCCCGGTCACCCAGAATGGCGCCGGCCACCTGGGTCCAGCCGCCAGGCGCGGCGCCCAGGTCCACCACCCGGCTGCCCGGCTTCAGCAGTTTGAACTTCTCGTCCAGCTCCTTCAACTTGAACGCGGCGCGGCTGCGCAGCCCGGCGGCCTGGGCGGCGCGCACATAGGGGTCGTTCAACTGGCGTTGCAGCCATAGCTGGCTGCCGGTGGGGCGGCCCTTGGCGGTCTTCAGGCGCGTGGTCAGCCCGCGGCCACCGCCGCTGGCGGTTGGTCCCTTCATACTCGTATTCCTAACTCGCGCGGCGGCGATGCGGATGGGCGGCGCGGTCGGTGCGCATCATGCGCAGTAGCATACCCTCGCGCAGGCCACGATCCGCCACGGTAAGCTGCGGCACCGGCCACAGCTGGCGAATGGCGGCATAAATGGCGCAGCCGGGCAGCACGAATTCCACCCGTTCCGGCCCCACGCAGGGATGCGCGGCCAGCCCGGAGCGGCCGAGCGCGAACAAATCCCCCAGCGCCTGGTCGGCCACCTCAATATCGAACACCCGGCCATCAACCAGCGGGCGCCGATAGCGCGGCAGGGCCAGCGCCACCCCGGCCAGGGTGGTGACGGTGCCACTGGTGCCAATCAGCCGCACGCCGCCGGCGCGAATCTCCTGGCCGATGCAATGCACCGCGTCGAACCCGCGCAGATGCTGCGCCACCTCATCCACCACGGCGCCGAAGCCCTGTTCGGTGAAGCAGCTATTGCCCACGCGCTCGGCCAGCGTCACCACGCCCAGCGGCAGCGAGACATAGCCGATCAGCTCCGGTGCCGCATCGACCGGGCTGCCCGGCGGCGGCACGCGGATCCAGGCAATCTCGGTGGAGCCGCCGCCAATATCGAACAGCAGCGCCCGGCGATCCTGCGGCTCCAGCAATGGGGCGCAGCTTTCCATCGCCAATTCGGCTTCCTCGCGCGCCGAGATGATGCGCGGCCGGAGCCCGGTTTCCGCCGCCACCCGGGCCAGGAAGGCCGGGCCATTGGCAGCGCGGCGGCAGGCCTCGGTGGCCACGGCCTGGAATTGCCGCACCGGCCGGCGCGACAGCTTCTCCGCGCAGGCGCGCAGCCCGGCAATGGCGCGGTCCATGGCGGCATCGGAAAGCCGGCCGGTGGCGGCCAGTCCCTCACCCAGGCGCACGATGCGGCTGAAACTATCCACCACGCGAAAGCTTTGGCCCACCGGGGTGCCAATGAGCAGCCGGCAGTTATTGGTGCCCAGGTCCAGCGCCGCATAGGCCTGGCAGCCCGGCGCGGCATGCCGCACGCCTTCGGCGCGGGGCGGCATCAGGAAAGGCGGTCCGGCGTCATCAGGCATGGCGGTGGTACTGAAAGCTCCGGTTCCGGGGGTGAAGGCAGAGGCCGGAGAAGCCCATTGTCGGCACCCGGAAGCCCGCCCGCAAGAAGTTTCCGCATTCAGGTGATTGCGTACCCCGAAAGCCTATGATAGCACCCGCGACCTCGGCGACGAAGGGCGACTAGGCCCCGGGTCGCGGGTCCCGCTGGGGGATAGTTTAACGGTAGAACTTCCGACTCTGACTCGGACAGTCTTGGTTCGAATCCAGGTCCCCCAGCCACCCGCCGCCGATGCCAGTCGCCAATACGGGCGCCACTGGCCCGCCGGCCGCGTCTGGCCACCCACATCGCCATTCCTGCCCGGTATAGCGCCCCCTTTGGCGCCGCGCCTTGCGCTGCCCTTCCCTACGCGCATCAAAAAGGCCGGCCACCCTGCGGCGGCCGGCCCCTTCAGGCCCCTGGCGCTGTGGCGCCGGCCTACAGCAGCGCGAAGCCCAGCGCGTTCATCTGCACCACGTCGGTATGGGTGAAGCTGTTCACCACACCGCTGGCCGCATAGGCATTGTTGGCGTCATTCCCGGCCGAGGCCGCCCAGTCACCCAGGTCGGAGGTGGTGGAGTACCAGTCCAGGTTGGTCTTGCCGCCATCAATCGAGAAATAGGCCGGCGTGGTCTGCTTCAGCGAATGCACGCCATTGCCGTTGGCATCCACACCGCTGTAGCGGAACAGGTCCATGGCGCTGTACTGCCCAGCCGGGGAGCCGAGAATGGCGATGCGGCCCAGCGCATGCGCAATCTCATGCAGCGCCACGCCGTAGAAATCATAGTTGCCGGCGGTGATGCCGTTGCTGGGGTCGTAGTCCCACTTCACGCCGCTGGTGTTGGTCGAGGACCAGGCCTTGGCGAAGCCCATGATGCCATCGGTGCTGGTATAGGTGCTCAGCAGGCCCAGCGCCTTGGCCTCGGCCGTGGCCAGGAAGATCTTGCCGCCATTGGTCGGGTCGGCGCCCATGTTGTTGTACACGGTCTGCTGGTCGGCACTGGTGATGTGCGACCCGATCTGCGCCTTGAACGCCGCATAGGTTTCCGTGATGCCATAGGGGCCGGCGGCGCCCAGCGTGCCGGCGCCCAGGGTGGTGGTGCCCACCTTGCCGTAGCCCACCGTCAGGTTCACCGTCTCGGTATTGGCGAACAGGTGCATGAAATAATTCGCGGCGGCGGCCAGGGCGGCCTTCATCGCGGCCGGCATGGCGGCGGCGCTGGCATCGTACTTCAGGTTGATGACGAACTTGGTCGCTGCGGCGCCGGTGGTGCCACCCGGCGTAACCGTGGTGCCGCCCGTGCCCGCACCACCCGTGGTGGCGCCAAAACCACCACCCGTGGCGCCCACGCCGGTCAGCAGGAAGGCGCCGTCATTCCAGGAAGCCAGGCCCACCATCGGCACGGCGGGGCCGAACAGGTCGCTGCTGCCATGCTCATGCCAAGCTTCGGCGTGATGCCAGATATCACCCAGGCCATGCTCGCGCAGTGCGCTCCATTCATCAGCCTCATCGGCCTTGTCGCTGAACTTGAAGCTGTTTTTGCTCATGGCGCCGGATCCCAGGTTAAGCATCACGTGTCGGGAGGCGCATCTTGCCTCGGGCACGTCATTTAAGTTCAACGGATTTGTATGCAACGCCGCAGCAAAACGTCAACGAAATAGCCCAAAGGCAGCAACCCTGCGTTGTTCACAGCTCCGTGCAATGCACCTTTGCCGCTAGTTTTGAGACTGCGGTCTCATTTTGGCCGCGGCCTTCAGCGGAACCCAGCTGAACGGCTCAGGAGACCGGCTCCGCCACCTCCGCATTCGGGAAGAACAACTGCTCCCCGCCAATGCGATACCCGGCAATGCTCGCCTGCCCGGCGGCAGAGACCACCCAATCCACAAAGCGCCGCGCCTCGGCCGCCTTCACATGCGGGTGCCGCTCGGGGTTCACCAGCATCACGCCATACTGGTTGAACAGGAGGCGGTCGCCCTCCACCACAATCCGCAGGCCCTGGCGGTTGGCAAAGGCCAGCCAGGTGCCGCGGTCGGCCAGGATATAGCTGTTCTGCGCTGCCGCCATGTTCAGCGCCGGGCCCATGCCCTGGCCTACCTCGCGGTACCAACGGCCCCGGCCCTGGGCAGGGTCCACCCCGGCCAACTGCCACAGGCGCAACTCGGCCGCATGGGTGCCGCTGCGGTCCCCGCGAGAGATGAAGCTGGCTCCGTTGGCGGCAATCCGGCGCAGGGCCTCCAACGTATCCCGCCCGCCCTGCACCCGGGCCGGGTCCTCGGTGGGGCCAATCAGCACGAAGTCGTTGTACATCACATGCCGGCGCGGCCCACCGAAGCCTTCGGCGACAAATCGCTCCTCGGCCACCCGGTCATGCACGAACACCACATCGGCATCGCCCCGCCGGCCCACATCCAGCGCCTGGCCGGTGCCCAGCGCCACCACCCGCACCGCAATGCCGGTGGCAGCAGTGAAGGCCGGCAACAGGTGGCCAAACAGGCCCGACTGCTCGGTGGAGGTGGTTGAGGCAATGGTGATGCTGCGTGGTTGCGCCTGCGCCACGCCCCCCGCCAGCCAGGCCAGCGCAGCCAGCGCAACCAGCGGCAACCGACGAACCATATGATGCAGCATGACCCTTGCTCCCCGGCATGACGTTTCGGCCAGAAATGGCGGCCCGGCCCTCAGAGTCAAGCCACTTGCAACAACCCTTAAACCCGCCGGCTTCTTCCGCTACAGCTAGCCGTTGGGCAGGCCTGAACGGGAAACGCCATGCGCAAGGTGCATTATGTCCTGGCCGAATTGGAGGACCAGGATGTGCAATGGCTGGCCCGGGCCGGGCAGCGGCGCCAAGTGTCGGCCGGCACGCTGCTGCTCCGGCAGGACCAGCGCAGCCAGGCGGTCTTCATTATTCTGGCCGGCGCGCTGGATGTGGACCTGGCCGGCATTGGCCGCGTGGCACTGCTGCACCCGGGCGAAATGCTTGGCGAAATGAGCTTCGTGGATAATTCCGGCCATTCCGCCACCATCCGCGCTGCCGAGGATTCCCTGGTGCTGGAACTGGCCAACACCACGCTGCTGGAAAAGGTGGAGACCGACGCCGCCTTCGGCCTGCGCTTCTACCGCGCCATTGCGCTGTTCCTGGCCGACCGCCTGCGGACCACCCAGCAGCGCAAGGCCAAAGGCGCCAGCCTGGCCCTGCCATCGGGGCAGAGTGAAACCACGCAGGACGAAGCCGCAGCCACCCCTGGCGCCGAACGCTTCGACCGCATGATCCGGCTGCTGGCCGCAGCGCCCGAGGCCTAGAGCAATATCCATTCTGATGGAATCATCAGAACGGATTTCTTGCTCTAGTTTCAAATGGTTGTAGAGCACGAAATGCGTCCGTCAGGGCGCATGGTGCTCTAAACCGCCAGCTCCAGCCCTTCCCGCGCCGCGATGGTGCCGGGCCGGCTGGCAGCGGCGGCGGCTTCCAGCGCGGCCACGCCGGCATCGTCGCGGCAGGTATCATGGTGGAACAGCACCAGTTGCTTCACCCCGGC
>CANFIE010000215.1 GCA_947446625.1 Acetobacteraceae bacterium
GAGGGTGGGTTCCTCGGCAGCAAGTCCATCATTGGCGAACTCACCGAGGCCGAGATTGACCGCAGCCGCAGCCGCAATGACGGCCAGCCGCTGCGCGAGGCGCTGGCCGCCGCCGGCCTTGCCGGCAAGCCGCGCATGCAGTTGGAACCGGGCCGTCACAAGGGCTTCTTCGAGATGCACATCGAGCAGGGCACGCAGTTGGAGAATGCCGGCCTGCGCGTTGGCGTCGTCACTGGCATTGTCGCCATCTGGCAATGGCACCTTACCTTCACCGGCCAGCAGGACCATGCCGGCGGCACTACCATGGCAGAGCGCCGCGACGCCGGGCTTTCCGCCATTCGGCTGCTGGCGGCCATTGATGCCGAATTCCCGCGCATCTGCGGCCCGCGCAGCACCTGGACCTGCGGCAGCATCAAGCTGGAACCGGGCGCGCCGAGCATCATCCCCGGCAAGGCCGAGGTGCTGTTCCAGTTCCGCGACGTGGAAGTGCCGGTGCTGGAGCGCATGGAAGCCACGCTGCGCAGCCTGGTGGCCGAGAGCAACCGGCGCGAGAAATGTCAGGCCACGCTGAGCCAGATGAGTCGTGCCACCCCAGCCATTTGCGCGCCCGAGATGATGGCCGCGCTGGAAGCCGCCGCCGAGCAGCATGCTTCCGGCGTGTGGCAGCGCATGCCCAGCGGGGCAGGGCATGATGCGCAGTACATCGCCAAGCGCATGCCCGTGAGCATGCTGTTCACCCCCAGCATTGGCGGCATCAGCCACCATTGGGCCGAGGACACCAAGGAAGAAGACCTGGCCCTGGGCTGCCAGGTGCTGGCCGATGGCGCCGAGCGGTTTTTGAACAGCTAGCTTCCGAAACCCGACGGCCGCTGGCGATGCTTGCGCCGGCGGCCGCGCCGGTGCCGCCACCAATCCTGCACCGGACCCAGCAGCAGCAAGGGCAGGGCCAGCACCCAGGCCAGGCCAAAGCCGGCCGCCAGCAACCGCAGGCCCAGCGCCAGGGCCAGCCCGG
Source organism: Acetobacteraceae bacterium (assembly GCA_947446625.1). Lineage (GTDB taxonomy): Bacteria > Pseudomonadota > Alphaproteobacteria > Acetobacterales > Acetobacteraceae > CAIMOR01. Next base: position 1,013 of record CANFIE010000215.1, read on the forward strand.
CCAGCACCGCCAGCAGCACCAGTGTGGCAATGGCCAGCAGGTTCAGCCCCAGCACCAGCCGATGCCGGCGTGAATACCAGGGTGGTGGGGTGGAGGTATCGGTGGTGGGCAGGCCATCCGGCCCAACCTCGTAAAGCCGCTTTGGGTCTATCTCAAAGCGTGGCGCGGTCAGCGGCGTGGCACCACGAAGCCGGCGCGCCCGGCCCGGCGCAGCCGCCACCACAGCGAACCGGCGCCCACCAGCCCGGCCACCAGCACCACCGGCAGCAGAATGCCAATGGCCAGCACTGCCAGCCCGGCCAGCAGCAACCCGCCGGCGGCCAGCGCCACCAGCAGCGCCAGTCCGCTCAGCTTACCCAAAAAGCGGTCCAGACCACGGCGCGGCATGGGTGCGTCAGGCGCTTCGCGGAACTGGCCGTCCAGCGTCATGTCCAAAATCGGTGGGCGGCGCGGGCCGCCCTGAGGGTTGTGCTCCATGGGTGGCATCTTGCCCCCTCAGTGCCCGGCTTCAAGGGGGCGGACCACCAGCGTGGTGCCATCCACCGCTTCCACCCGCACGGTTTCGCCGGGGCGGGCATGGGCATGGCGGGTCAGCCGCGCCGGCCAGTCGCTGTCCCCCAGCCGCACGCGCTGCTGCGGGCCTTCGGGCGGCAGCAGCACGCCCTGGCGGCCCACCAGCCCGGCATCGGGCGTGTTCAGCGTGGGGTGGGCGTTGGTTTGCCGCTTCAGCCGCATGGCCACGGCTATGCCGGCGCTGAGGAACGCCACGAAGGCCACCGCCACCAGCCAGAAGGGCGGCGCCGCCAGCAGCACCAGCACCCCGGTGGCAATGGCCGCCAACCCCACCCACAGCAAGAAAATGCCGGGCAGCGCCAGTTCCGCGCCCAGCAGCAGCAGCCCGGCGAGGACCCAGATCAGCCCTGCGTCCACGGGCTGCCTCCGGCCGGCGGCGCGGGCGGCACCACCATGGGGCCGGCGCCACCGGGCGCCTGCGGCCCGGGCTTCAGCATTTGCAGCGCGGTGGTAATGCCACCCACCAGACCGCTGGCCTCCATGGGCACCACCACCAACCTGGTGTTGGGGTTGCTCACCATGGCCTCAAACGCCTTCACGTAGCGGTCGCTGATGAAGTAGCGCAGCGCCGCGTCGCCGGTGCCGGCGGTGGCTTCTGAAACCAGCCGCGTTGCCTTCGCCTCGGCCTCGGCCAGCCGCTCGCGTGCCTCGGCATCGCGCAGGGCCGACATCTGCCGCCCCTCGGCCTGCAGCACCAGCGCCTGCTTCTCGCCCTCGGCCCGCATCACGCTGGCGCGACGTTCGCGCTCGGCGGTCATCTGCAGGTTCATGGCGCGCACCAGATTCTCCGGGGGCTCCACCTTGCGCAGTTCAACGCGGCTTACCTTCACGCCCCAAGGCTCGGTGGCGCCATCCAGAATGCGCAGCAGGCTGGAATTGATCTGTTCGCGGCCCGACAGCGTGGCGTCGAGGTCCATTTCGCCAATCACGGCGCGGATATTGGTCATGGCCAATGCCGTCAGCGCCTGTTGCAGGTTCTGCACCGCATAGGCCGCCTTGGCCGGGTCCATCACCCGGTAATACACAATGCCGTCCACCGCCACGCTGGCATTGTCCTTGGTAATCACCGACTGCTCGGGAATATCCAGCACAACTTCCTGCACGTTCAGCTTGCGGCCAATCTGGTCCATGTAGGGCACCAGAAAGTTCAGCCCGGGGTTCAACAGTCGGGTGAAGGCGCCAAAGCGCTCCACCGTCCAGATTTCACCCTGGGGGACGGTGCGAATACCCTTGAAGGCGGTGAACACCGCCAAGATGACAAGGACAACCAGCACAACTTCGAAATTATCGGCCATACCGTTTTCTCCGCTTGCGTGAGTGCACTTGTATCACATCCCGGAGCAATCCGGCGGCCTGATATGGCAGGCCGCCGGTGTCAGCTCAGGCCAGTCCCAATTCCGCCGCAATGCCATAGCCCTCGGCCATGCTGCACAGCTTCTTCCAAGTGGCATCCTCAATCTCAATGCCATTGGCGCGGCGGTCCAACTCGGTGCGATGCTCAATCTCGCCGGGGTAGAGCACGCCCTGGCTGCCCTCGCTCGGCGGCGTGGCCTTAAGGTACTCGGCCAGGTCCTTCACCTCGCCGCGGAAGGCCATCAGCGGCCGGAAGGCCTCTACCTTGATCGCCAGCATGAAGGTGCCGTCATTGTGGCGGCCGGTCGGCTCCACGCCAAAGCCCAGGCCGGTCATCAGCCCGCAGAGGATTTCACCAATCACGGCAAGGCCGTAGCCCTTGTAGCCCTCGGTGCCGCCCAGCGGCAGCAGCGCGCCGCCATTGTTGTAGCCATGCGGGTCGTCGGTCAGCTCGCCATCCTTGGTGACAACCCAGCCCTTGGGGATTTTCTGCCCGCGCGCCTGGGCCAGCTTGATCTTGCCCACCGCCACGCTGGAGGTTGCCATGTCGATGAACAGCGGGCCTTCCAGGTCGGAGGGCACCGCGATGGCCCAGGGGTTGGTGCCCAGCCGGGCCTCGCGGCCACCAAACGGCGCCACGGCCTTGGGGCTGCGGCCGCTATCGGCCCAGGCCATGCCGATCATGCCCGCCTTGGCCGCCATCAGCGGGTAGCTGGCCAGCCGGCCCACATGGCCCTGGCGGAACACGGTGCAGGCCGCGATGTTCTGGGTCTGCGCCTTCTCGATGGTCAGCGCCATGGCCTGTTCATTGATGACGTAGCCGAAGCCCCAATGGCCATCCACCACCGTGGTGGTGGCGCTTTCCTGCACGATCTTGAACGGCGCGCCCGGCACGATGTGCCCGGCCTTGATCCGGTCGATATACTGCGGAATCTGGATGGCGCCGTGGCTGTCATGCCCCACCAGATTGGCGTTCACGCAGTGCCGCGCCACGGTGGCGGCCTCGTTCGCGGGCACCTGGGCGCCAATCAGCAACCCACGACAAATGGCTTCAAGCTTTTCGGCTGCGACCTTGGGCATCGCGTCTCTCCCGGTTCAGATTGGGGAGAATCCGTACAACCGCCCGGGATTCTCCACCAGTATGCGCTGCGCCAAATCGGCATTGCCCAGCGCGGCCAGAAAATCCCCCAGCAAATCGCCGTAGTGCAGCGACCGGTTGGGCGGGGTGCTGTCCGGGCCTTTGTGTTCGCTGGCCGGGGGCACATGCGGCCAGTCGCTGCCCCACAGGCAGCGGTCGGCGCCGGCTTCCAGCATGGCGGCCAGCCAGTCTCGCGGGGTTTCGGTGTTGTATTCGCCCAGGCCCAGCCGATAGGGCGCCGAGAGCTTCACCCACACATGCTGCATGCCCACCAGGTCGCGCAGCGCCCGGCCCTCGCCACTGTCGGGCGATTTGCCCAGGGGCAGGCCGAAATGGTCAATCACCACCGGCACCGGCAGCGGCTCTATCATCCGCGCCGCGCCGATCAGCGCACTGAACGGCAGCACCAGTTGCAAATGCCAGCCCATGCGCTGCGCCAGCGCGGCATGCTGCGCCAACACGCCCTGGATTTGCCGGTGGTCGTCCTTCAGCCGGCTGTTCAGGTTTATCCGCAGCCCGGCCACGCCACGCGCCTGCAACTGCCCGGCCTGGGCGTCGTCCACCTGGGTGGGGTCCACCACCGCCACGGCGCGGCCATTGCCGTTCAGCGTGTCGCAGGCCTGCAGCGTGGCTTCATTGTCGGTGCCGTAAAAGCTGGGCTGCACCACCACGAAGCGCCGCACCTCCGGCCCGGCGGTGGCGCGCAAATCCTCCAGCGTGGCCAGGGCGGCGGTGTAGTGCCGGCTGGGTTGCTGCGGAAACCGCGCCAATGGCCCCACCACGTGCACATGGCAGTCCACCGCGCCGCGCGGAATGGCAAGGCTCACCAAGGGAATTCCTGTTGCGTAATTGGAGCAAACCAATGTTTGCCGACAATTTGAGCAAAGCTGCCTGCTGCCGCCAGAGTCGCGCAAGCAATAACTGACCCAACTCTTGCCGCCTGGGTGTGCCGGCAATCGGCTATTCCAAGCGCTGCCGCCATGGCCTAGCCTCCCGGCCAAATACTGGGGGTTACGTGCATGCAGTTGTCAGACCGGGTCACCGGCCTGTTCCTGGCCGGGCTTGGCCTGGCCGCGGCCTGGGGTGGCTCCCGTCTGCCGGCCGTGCCCGGGCAGGATGTTGGGCCCGCGGCTTTTCCCATGCTCATTGGCGGCGGCCTGCTGATCTGCGGGGTGATGATTGCCTTCGGCATTGGCCATAGCTTTGAGGTGCCGGACGAGGACGAACCCAAGGGCTTTCGCCTGGCCGACCTGCGCGCCCTGATTCCGCCCGCCCTGCTGCTGTTCTACATGCTGGCCGTGGATACGCTGGGCTTCATGCTCACCGCCTTCACCATCGTGGCCTGTTCCGCCCTGGCGCTGGGCGCCCGGCCGCGCCTGGCGCTGCCGCTGGCGGTGGTCACGCCGATTTTCGTGCATGCCGTTTTCGCCAAGCTGCTGCGAGTGCCGCTGGCGGATGGCATTCTTCCGGCCTTCTGGTAGCCCCTGACATGAACGACGTTTACGAAGGCCTGCGCCTGGTTCTGGCCTGGGATGTGCTCATCGCCATCATGGCCAGCGCTGTTTATGGCCTGGTGGTGGGCAGCCTGCCCGGGCTTTCCGCCACCATGGCCACCGCGCTGCTGGTGCCGGTCACCTTCTACCTCTCGCCGATCGCGGCCATTGCCACCATCATCACCGCCAGTGCCATGGCGATCTTCTCGGGTGATATTCCGGGCTGCCTGCTGCGCATTCCCGGCACCCCGGCCAGTGCCGCCTATACCGACGAAGCCTATGCCATGACCCGCAAGGGCCAGGCCGAATTGGCGCTGGGCGCCGGACTGTGGTTCAGCGCCATTGGCGGCATTGTCGGCACCATCTCGCTGGTGCTGATGGCGCCGTTGCTGGCGGAGATGGCGCTGTCCTTCTCGACTTATGAATACTTCTGGCTCGCCTTCCTGGGCCTGATGTGCGCCACGCTGGTGGCACGCTCCTCGCCCATCAAGGCCATTGCCAGCATGCTGCTGGGCCTGTTGTTCGCCTGCATCGGCATGGAGAACCCGGCCGGCACGCCGCGCTTCGTCTTCGGCGTCACCAACCTGCTGGGCGGCATCGAGCCGATCCCGGCGCTGGTCGGGGTTTTTGCGGTTTCCGAAGTGATGCGGGCCATGATGACGCCGGAGCCGCCCAAGCTGCCGGACCGCAAATTCGGCAGCATCCTGGCCGGGCAATGGAAGCTGACCAAGAAGTACCAATGGCCGATGTGGCGCGGCAACATCATCGGCATCATCATCGGCGTGTTGCCCGGTGCGGGCGCCGACATGGCCGCCTGGGTCAGCTATGCCATGAGCAAGAAATGGTCGAAGGAGCCGGAGAAATTCGGCACAGGCCATGTGGAAGGGCTGGTTGAGGCCGGCGCCTCCAACAATGCCTCGCTGGCTTCCGGCTGGGTGCCGGCGCTGCTGTTCGGCATTCCCGGCGATACCATCACCGCCATCGCCATCGGCGTGCTGTACATGAAGGGGCTGAACCCCGGCCCCACGCTGTTCACCGAGCGTGCCAGCAGCATGTACGCGCTCTACATCATCTTCGTGCTGGCCAATATAATCATGATCCCGCTGGGCATCATCATGATCCGCATGGCCAGCAAAATCCTCAAGGCGCCGCGCAGCGCGGTCATGCCGGTCATCATCCTGCTCTGCGCCGTGGGCAGCTTCGCCACCGGCGCCAACCTGTTCAGCGTGCTGCTGGTCGGCTTCTTCGGCTGTGTTGGCTACGTCATGGAACGCAATGGCTACCCGGTGGCGGCGCTGGTGCTCGGCA
>CANFIE010000216.1 GCA_947446625.1 Acetobacteraceae bacterium
CGCCTGGGATGGCGCGCCGCTGCTGGTGGCGGCTGAGCGGGCCGGGGCGCCGCCGCTGGCGAAAGCGGTGCAGGCGGCGCGGGCGCCGCTGGCCTGGCTGGTGGGGCCGGAAGGGGGGTTCGAGCGGGCCGAGCTTGACGATCTGCTCCGGCGTGCCTTTGTTTCACCTGTTGGGCTGGGGCCGCGCATCTTGCGGACCGAGACCGCAGCCATCGCCGGCCTTGCCGCCTTGCAGGCGCTGGCGGGGGATTGGAACTAACGCTAGATCACCGGCGCCTGCCCGATATTCGGGTTCCGGCAAGAATGGAAACGCCGAATGTCGAATCCCGGTGAGGCCGACCTCACGCCGATCACCTCGGTACGCCAGCTTGCGGAATGGTTCGCGGCGGGCAGCAAGCCGCGCACGGAGTGGCGGATTGGCACTGAACACGAGAAATTCGGCTTTCGCCGGGGCGACCTGAGCGCGCCGGGGTATGCCGACCAGGGGATTCGCGCCCTGCTGGACGGGCTGACGGTGCATGGCTGGGAGCCGATTCTGGACCGGGGGCTGCCGATTGGGCTGAAGAAGCCGGGTGGCGTCTCGATCAGCCTGGAGCCGGGCGGGCAGTTTGAGCTTTCCGGCGCGCCGCTGGAGGATTTGCACGCGACGCAGATGGAGCTTGGGGCGCATCTGCGCGAAGTGGCGCGGGTGGCCGGGCCGCTGGGCATTGGCTTCGCTGGCCTGGGCTTCCACCCGCTGGCCACGCGGGATGAGATGCCGTGGATGCCGAAGAGCCGCTACGCCATCATGCGGCGCTACATGCCCACCGTGGGTCGCATGGGCCTGGACATGATGCTGCGGACCTGCACCGTGCAGGCCAATCTGGACTTTGGCGACGAAGCCGACATGGTGGAGAAGCTGCGGATTTCATTGGCGTTGCAGCCGATGGCGACCGCGCTGTTTGCCAATTCGCCCTTCACCGAGGGCAAGCCGAATGGCTACCGCACGCTGCGCGGCCAGGCCTGGGTGGAGACCGACCCGAATCGGACCGGGATTCCGGCCGTGGTGTTTGAGCAGGGCTTCGGGTTTGAGCGGTTCTGCGAGTGGCTGCTGGACGTGCCGATGTATTTCGTGATGCGCGACGGCAAGTTCATCGACGCCGCCGGGGCCAGCTTCCGCGACTTCATGGCCGGCAAGCTGGCGGCGCTGCCGGGTGAGCGGGCGACCATGGGTGATTTCGCCGACCATGTGACCACGGCCTTCACCGATGTGCGGCTGAAGCAGTTTTTGGAAATGCGCGGCAGCGATGTGGGCAGCGCGGCGATGATCGTGGCGCAGCCGGCCTTCTGGGTGGGGCTGCTGTATGACGACGCGGCGCAGAAGGCGGCCCGGGCGCTGACCCGCGACTGGGGCGCGGCCGAGTTGGCGGCGCTGCGCCAGGCGGTGCCGAAGACGGCGCTGGCCACGCTGTTCCGCGGCCGCAGCATGCGGGACTGGGCGCTGGAGGTGCTGGCCATTGCCCGCGATGGGCTGAAGGCGCGCGGCCTGGGCGAGGAAGTGTATCTGGCGCCGCTGGCCGAGATTGCCGAGAGCGGCATGACCCAGGCCGACCGCTGGTTGCAGCGCAGCGCGGCGCAATGGGGCGGCGATGTGCGGCCGGCGCTGGCGGCGGCGGAATTGTAGGGTAGTTGAGGCTTGGGGGCCGGCCGATGATGCTGGCACCCTGCGCGCCACGCTGGCCGAGGTGACCTGATGCTGCCCGAGACGATTTTGCCGCTGCTGGCCGCCCCGGGCACCGACAAGCTGGAGCGGCTGGTGGTGGACACCCAGGTGGGCGGTACCCCGGCCTCGGGCTGGTTGCTGGACCGCCAGCGCCAGGTGGTGGCGCGGCTGCAGGGGTTTCGCTGGCACTTCCTGGGCTTTGATGCCGAGGCCGAGCGGCTGGCTGCGGTGGAGCGTGGGCGCAAGCCGGCCGAACTGCTGCCGGTGCCCCCCGCCATGGCCATGGCGCTGGATGATGCCCGGTTGGGCTGGCATGGGGCCTGGCAGGCCGTGGCCGCCGGGCGCATGGCCCCGGCCGCCGGCGATGCCCGGCTGCACCTGACCACGGATGCCGAGCAGTTGACGCTGCGCTTCATGGGTGGGGCCAAGGCTGGCGCAGTGGTGCTGGCGGTGAATGGCGTTGTGGTGCGCGAGGTGGAATTGCGCCGCCCGGCGGCCGGGCTGCCGGTGACCGTGGTGCTGGAAAGCCCGGGCGAGGGCCCCTGGCAGGTGGCAATGGCGGTGCGACCACTGGCCGAGGGCGTGCCCGCGGCCGAGCAGCGTGTGGTGCTGGCAGGCCTGGCCGAGCACAAGGGCCTGGCGCTGCCGGTGGCGCCGGCCTTGCCGCCATTGGCGGATATCGTGCCGCCGCCGCTGGCCGGGCTGGACCGGCTGCTGGGCGGGATGCCGGCCGAGGGCCATGCCCTGGTGATAGGCGGCGGCCCGGGGCGGATTGATGACCCGCGCTGCATTCACCTGGACTGGCTGGCCTATGACCATGCCGATGTGCTGGCCGACCCGGTGAAGCTGCCCTTCCGCAGCGGCAGCCTGGATGTGGTGCACAGCCACGGCACGCTGAACCGCGTGGCGGACCCCAAGGGCTTCATGGCCGAGGTGCGGCGGGTGCTGAAGCCGGGCGGGCAGGCGCTGATTGGTGCCAATGCCTTCCATTGGCCGCGCTATGGCGGGCCGCATCTGGCGGATTTTTCCCCGCATGGGCTGGCGGTGCTGTGCAGCGGCTTTGCCGAATGCCGGCTGACCACCCAGGGCGGGCCGGCGGACCGCAGCGTGGCCATGCTGGCCATGGCCGGGGCCGATGCCGCGACCCTGGTGGCGCGCCAAGCCGGGCTGCGCCAGGCCTTGGGCGAGTTGCTGGCCGGGGCGCCGCCGACGCAGCAGATGGCGCTGGCGATTGCCTGCACCGCGCTGCTGCGGAAGTAGTTTTCAGGGAGGGGTTGGCAACCTATGTGCCGCGAGAGGCACCGCAATACAACTATTAGGAGAAAATATTAGGAGAAAGAACTATCCTTAGGCGAAAATGCTGCGAATGCACATTGATACGATTCCGTGTTGACTTCGATTTCGCGCAAGAGTTGCATTCATCTGCGCTGATTCGCCGCTGTGGCGATTCGGCTCCAGGGACGCAGAAAATGGGTCAAATCAAGCCTTGCACGCAAAATGCCTTTGCGCAGCCAATGTCGGGTAAGCCGGAAGCGCTATTTCGCCGATTGATGCATAATCACGAGGATTTGGTCGGCTACGGGCTTTACGAAGGTGCGCAGGCGGTATTGCGGGCAGCGGAAATCGTGGCAATGCGTGTCGCTGGTGCGATCCGGCCCAACTTGGTGGACAGTGTGGTCAGTGCCCATCGGGCGCTGTGGTATCTCAGGCAGCTTGAAGCGCTGCGCCATGAACCATTCACCGAATCCGACGAGACACCCGCCTTGAGCGGCGCCTCGGACGGCTTCCCTGTGTGAGGCACGCAGGATTGCTAATCCTGCGGCAGCACCTCTCACAACACCCCGAAGCGAGCGGCGGCTAAACCGCCGTGCCGCCAACGGTAAGGCCGGAGAGTTTCAGCGTGGGCTGGCCAACGCCCACGGGCACGCCCTGGCCATTCTTGCCGCAGGTACCAACGCCGGGGTCCAGTGCCATGTCGTTGCCCACCATGGCCACCTTGGTGAGGCTTTCCGGCCCATTGCCGATCAGCGTGGCGCCCTTGACCGGAGCGCCGATGCGGCCGTCCTCGATGAGGTAGGCTTCCGAGGCGGAGAAGACGAATTTGCCGCTGGTGATGTCCACCTGGCCGCCGCCGAAATTCACCGCGTAGAGGCCGCGCTTGACGCTGCGGAGGATTTCCTCGGGCGCATGGGCACCGCCGAGCATGATGGTGTTGGTCATGCGCGGCATGGGGGCGTGGGCGTAGCTTTGCCGGCGGCCATTGCCGGTGGCGGGCACGCCCATCAGCCGGGCATTCTGGCGGTCCTGCAGGAAGCCGACCAGGATGCCATCCTCGATGAGGGTGGTGCGGTTGGTGGGGGTGCCTTCGTCATCCACGGTCAGGCTGCCACGGCGGTCGGGGATGGTGCCGTCATCCACCACCGTAACGCCCTTGGCGGCGATTTGCTGGCCGAGCAGGCCGGCGAAGGCGGAGGTGCCCTTGCGGTTGAAGTCGCCCTCCAGCCCGTGGCCGATGGCTTCGTGCAGCAGAATCCCGGGCCAGCCCGGGCCGAGCACCACTTCCATCTCGCCGGCCGGGGCGGGCACGGCCGCCAGGTTCACCAGGGCCTGGCGCAGGGCTTCGCGCACCGCGCCCTGCCAGGTTTCCGGCTGGATCAGGCAGGTATAGTCGTGCCGGCCGCCCAGGCCTTGGCTGCCGGTTTCGCGCCGGCCATCCTGTTCCACCACCACGGCCACGTTCAGCCGCACCAGGGGGCGGATATCGGCCATGCGGGCGCCGTCGGGGCGGAGGATCTGCACCGCCTGCCATTCACCGAACAGCGAGGCCATGACCTGCTTCACCCGGGGGTCGAGCGCGCGGGCGAAGGCGTCGATTTCACCCAGCAGGGCGGTTTTGCTGCCGAAGGCCAAATGCGGCAGCGGGTTGGCGGCGGTGTAGAGCCTGGCATTGGTGGCACGCGGCGCCACGCTCAGCACGCCGGCATGGCCCTGGTGCACGGCGCGCACCGTCTCGGCGGCGCGGGCCAGGGCGGCTTCCGAGATTTCGCCGCCATGGGCGTAGCCGGCGGTCTCGCCGCTGATGGCGCGCAGGCCGAAGCCGCGGGTGGTATCAAAGGTGGCGGCGCGGATGCGGCCGTCATCCAGCGCCACGCTTTCGCTTTCACGGTATTCCAGAAACAGCTCGCCATCCTCGGCGCCGGCGAGTTCCCGCGCCACCAGGCGTTGGGTGGCGGCAAGGTCCAGTTCGGCGAAGAACAGGCTGTCGGTGGTGGCGAGGGCGGTGTCGAGGGGCATGGGGCTCGCCTTACGGGGCATAGGTGGGTGGGACGGGGCCGTTGGGCACCAGCCGTTCGGGCGGGAAGCGTAGCACCGCCGTGGTGCCTTGGCCCGGGGCGCTTTCCAGGGTCAGCGTGGCGCCCTGCGCCTCGGCCAGGGCGCGGGAGAGGTAGAGGCCGAGCCCCGAGCCGGGGAAGCGGCGGGCCAGCGACGAATCCAGTTGGGTGAACAGGCCGAAGGCGCGGGGCATGTCCTCGGCACTGACGCCGATGCCGGTATCCTGCACGCGCAGCACCAGGGAGGCATCGGCTTCCTGCCGGGCGGAGAGGGTGACATGGCCGCCCGCCGGGGTGAACTTGACCGCGTTGGAGAGCAGGTTCAGCAGCACCTGGCGCAGCCGCATCTCGTCGGCGCGCAGGCTTGGCAGGTCGTCCGGCAAATCAAGCCCCAGGGCCACCTGGCCGCTGGCGGCGGCGGCGCGCATGACGCGCACGGTGCTTTCGCACAGCGGGTGCAGGTCCACCTCGTTTTCCGCCACCTGGAAGCCGGTGGTCTCGGCTCGGGTCACGTCCAGAATGTCATCCACCAGGCCGAGCAGGTGGCGGCCGGCTTCATGGATGGAGCCGAGATATTCGGCGGCGTGGGTGGCGCTGGGGGCGGTTTGCAATGCCTCGGAGAAGCCGATGACGGCGTTGAGCGGGGTGCGCAACTCATGCGTCATGGTGGCGAGGAAGCGGGACTTGGCCTGGTTGGCGGCCTCGGCGGCTTCACGCGCGGCTTCCAGTTCGGCGCGCACCCGGCGGTCCTGGGTCACGTCGGTGTAGGTCAGCACGAAGCCGCCATCGGGCGTGGGGTCGGAGACCACTTCCAGCACGCGGCCATTGGGCCGGGTGCGGACAATGCGGTTGGTCTGCCGGCGGTTGCGGGTGCGGATGGCGTGGGCACCAGCCTCGGCATCCGCGCCGGCACCGAATTCGCCCTGTGCTGCCAGGCATTGGGCGAAGGCGGTGACATCCATGCCCGGTGCCAGCTTTTCGGCCGGCAGTTCCAGCAGGCCCAGCACCACCGGGTTCACGGCCACGATGCGGTGTTCGGCGTTGAACAGCACAATGCCGTGCCGGATGTTGTTCAGCATCACTTCCAGCGTGGCGGCGCGGCTTTGCGCCACGGCCTCGGTTTCCACCAGGCGGGTGATGTCGGTGGAGGTGACGACGAAGCCGCCATCGGGCGTGGGGTCCGAGGTGACTTCCAGCACCCGGCCGTCTCCGGTGGGGCGGACATGGCGGGCGGGCTGGCTGCGGTCCTGCGCGCGGGCCTGTTGGGCAATGACGCGGGCGGCAGGGGGCACGGCGCCGGTGGCCAGTTGCTCGTCGATCAACTCGTCCAGCGAGCGGCCAAGCATGGCGGCTTCGGTGCCATGGCCGCCGAGCTGGGCGACCAGCCGGTTGGCGGCGATGACCCGGCGGTCTGCGCCATAGTAGCAGATGCCGTGCCGCATGTTGTCGAGCATGACCTGCAGCACCTGGGCGCGGCTCTTGGCCTCGGCCTCGGCCTGCACCAGTTCGGTCACGTCGCTGAAGGTGACGACATAGCCGCCATCTGGCGTGGGGCTGGCGGTGAAGCTGACCACGATGCCTTCGGGATTGGTGAAGGTATGGCGGCGATAGCTGGTGACATCGGCGGCGGCGCTGCCGCGCCAGGCGGCCTCGGAGATGGCGCCGCGCTGGAACATCATCTGGGCGATGTCGTCCTCGCGCTGGCCCACCAGGCTGGCCAGCGGCACGTCGGCCAGCCCGTTGATGCGCAGCGCCAACTGGTTGGCGGTGATCAGCCGGCGGTCGGCGTCATAGCGGGCGATGCCGTGGCGCATGTTGTCCAGCATC